>NZ_CP086239.1:2137692-2443076 GCF_026650985.1 Clostridium estertheticum | reverse complement strand
AAAAAAAATTGTTAATTTAAATAAAGAAGTTTAAAAAGGATAAAATAGGAGGAAAATAATATGAAAAAAGTTTTAACTATAGCAGGTTCTGACAGCTGTGGAGGTGCAGGAGTGCAGGCAGACATAAAAAGTTTAAGCGCAAATGGCGTATATGCAATGAGCGTAATTACAGCTATAACAGCGCAAAATACTATGGGCGTTTTTGAAGTTCTGGATCTAGATGCAGAAATCATCAAGGCGCAAATTGATGCTATTTTTACAGATATAATTGTAGATGCTGTTAAAATTGGTATGGTGTCTAAAATTTCTACAATTGATGCGATAAGTGAAAGGCTGGAATTATACAAGCCTAAAAATATAGTACTTGATCCTGTAATGATATCAAAAAGCGGTTATTCACTACTAAAGCCAGAATCGAAATCAGCTTTAATTAAGAAACTTATACCTCTAGCATCACTTATTACACCTAATGTACCAGAAGCTGAAGAAATACTTCGGGAGGTGAACTTAGATTTTCCAGATATAGAAACTGTAGAAGATATGGAAAAAGCAGCTAAGGAAATGTATAAGCTGGGATGCAAAAATATACTTCTAAAAGGTGGACATATGAAGGGTAAAGCGGTAGATGTATTTTATGATGGAGAAGAAATTATACGTTTTACGTCTGAGAGGATAAACACAAAAAATACTCACGGCACGGGATGCACTTTGTCATCTGCTATTGCTGCAAATTTGGCACTGGGTTTTAGCATGAAGGAATCAATAAAAAAATCAAAACAATATATAACAACTGCTATAGAACACTCTTTGGATATTGGGCATGGAGTTGGACCAACAAACCATTTCTATGAATTATATAAAAAAGCGGGGATGGCAAATGATTAAGGATAAAGAGAAATTAGGATTTTGGACCTTTGTATTTTTGTGGTTTGGGGCTGCAGTATCTATTGCTGAAATAATGACAGGTGGATTAATTGCACCTTTAGGATTTAAAGTTGGAATAATAGTAATACTTCTAGGTCACTTGATTGGAACAGGAATATTAATACTCGGTGGAATCATAGGATCACGTGAAAAAGTGCCAGCGATGACTTCAACTAATATTTCTTTTGGAGTATATAGTACCTATTTATTTTCAATTTTAAATATACTTCAGCTAATAGGTTGGACTGCAATTATGATTAAGGTAGCAGCGAGCTCTGTAAACTTAATATCACAAAGCTTATGGAACGTAAATAATGTTTTAGTATATATAGTTCTTATAGGTGTACTTACAATATTGTGGCTCTATTTTGGAAATGCAGGCATGAAAAAATTGAATATTACAGCGGTATCATTACTTTTTATACTTACATTGGTGCTTGGATCAATAATATTTAAAGATAAAACACTTCTAACAAAAGCAGCTGCTGGTGGAATTTCTTTTGGAGGAGCATTAGAACTTAGTATAGTTATGCCTCTTTCATGGCTACCTTTAATTGCAGATTACACTAGATTTGCAAAGAGTGAAAAGGGAGGAGCCTATGGAAGTTTTATAGGTTATTTTATTGGAAGTTCATGGATGTTTATTATAGGACTTGGAGCTGCTATTGTTTCAAATAATTCAGATCCTTCGGTTATGATGCTTGCAGCTAATTTAGGAATAGCGGCTCTTGGAATAGTAGTATTATCCACAGTAACTACTACATTTTTGGATGTGTACTCGGCAGGGGTTTCATTTCTAAACATAGTGCCAAAACTTGGTGAAAAAAAGATTGGTATCATTATGACGGTTATTGGAACACTTATGGCAATTATAATTCCTATGGAAAACTATGAAAACTTTTTATACGCTATAGGGTCAGTATTTGCACCATTATTTGCAGTTTTAATTACAGATTATTTTATAATAAAGAAAAATACAAAAGTGAAATCTGATGTACTTATAAATTGGGGAGCGATTTTTGTGTGGATTATAGGAATAATACTGTATTATTGGTTTATAAAACTTGATTTTGTACTAGGAGCTACAATGCCTGATATGGTTATTACAGGATTTATATATTTAATAAGTTGGAGGATGATGTCAAAATGGAAATTAACAATATAATAATTAAATTATTAGATGATTTAAGAAAAAAGACCCCTTTAGTTCACCAGATAACGAATTATGTTACTGTTAATGATTGTGCTAATATTACACTGGCTATTGGTGGTTCTCCTGTTATGGCAGATGATATTAATGAAGTCCTCGAGATGGTATCACTTTCATCTTCACTTGTTATAAATATAGGAACGCTAAATAGTAGAAGTGTAGAGTCTATGATAAAGGCAGGAAAAAGGGCAAATGAGTTAAAGATCCCTGTTATCCTAGATCCTGTTGGAGTAGGGGCAACAGCTTATAGAACAGAAGTCTGTAAAAGAATTATAAGCGAGGTCAAATTAGCAGTAATAAGAGGGAATTTGTCTGAAATAAAAACAATATATGGTATTGATACTGTGACAAGAGGTGTGGATGCTTCTGAGAGTTTTGATGTAAGCAGTGACGAATTTACAAAATCGAAAGAAATGGCAAGGAAATTTGCTGTTAAATTTGGAACAGTTGTAGCTATAACAGGCGAGGTAGACATTGTAACTGATGGTAAAACTCTTTACACCACATCAAATGGTCATAAAATGATGTCTAGGGTTACAGGTACTGGGTGTATGTGCACTGCAGTCATTGGTTGTTATTTAGGGGCAGGAGAAAACAATTTAATAGCTGCTCTTGCAGGAGTCGTTTCAATGGGAATATCAGGTGAAACAGCATACGGAAGGTTAGATAAAAAGATCGAAGGTTCAGGTACTTTTAGGGTGAAAATGATAGATGTTATGTACAATTTATGCGAGATAGAAATAAATAAAAGGAGCAAGATAAATGAAGAATAAAATAAATTACAGTCTTTATCTTCTTACAGATAGAGAAATGCTTGTGGATACAGATATATATACTGCAGTAGAAGAGTCAATAAAAGGTGGAGCTACATTAGTTCAACTTAGAGAAAAGGATATAAGTACTTTAGAATTTTATAATATTGCATCAAAGGTTAAAAAAGTTACTGACAAATATAATGTACCACTTATTATAAATGATAGAATTGATATAGCTTTATCTATAGATGCTGCAGGGGTTCATTTGGGTCAAAGCGATATGCCAGCAAGCATTGCACGAAGTATAATAGGAAATGATAAGATAATTGGAATTTCTACATCAACAGTTGAGGAAGCGCGAGAGGCAGAAAAAGAAGGGGCAGATTATGTTGGTGTTGGTGCAATGTTTCCTACAACTACTAAAGATGATGCAAGTGCTGTTTCTGTGCCATGCTTAAAAGAAATAAAAGATAATATATCAATTCCTGTAGTTGCTATTGGTGGAATTACACATAAAAATGTTGATTTATTAAAGGGAGCAAATATTGATGGAGTAGCTGTGATTTCAGATATTCTTGCGAAAAAATGTATAAAAGAAGCAACAGAGAAATTAGTAGCAGCAATGAAATAAAGATAAAGAAAATTAAATAAAGCATCAAAATATATAAAGCCTAATATGATAAATAATCTATTAGGCTTTTATATTGCGTTTATATATATGATTAATGTAATAAAATACAAATATACTATAATATATATATTATAATAAGTAAAATTTATTAATGTAAAATAAAATAACAATATATAGTAAAATAATTTTAAAAGAGTACTGGAATGAAATTATAAGGGGGAGGTATAAATATGATAATTGAAGGTAAAGTTTTAATTGCGCAAGGTGGTGGACCAACTGCTGTTATTAATCAATCTCTAGTTGGTGCGGTTTTAGAAGCAAGAAAATTTGCACAGGTAACAAAAGTCTATGGTGCTATAAATGGAGTAAATGGGATAGTTAATGAAAATTTCCATGATCTTAGCCGTGAGACAACTCATAATTTAGAGCAGGTGGCAATGACTCCATCATCTGCACTTTTATCTACAAGAGATAAACCAGATGAAGAATATTGTAAGGAAATATTTAAGGTCCTTAAAGCCCATGAAATAAGATATTTCTTTTATATTGGAGGGAATGACTCATCAGATGCAGTTAGAATAGTAAATCAGCAAGCTATAATTTCAAATTATGAACTTCGAGCAATTCATATACCAAAAACTATAGACAATGATCTCATGATTAATGACCATACCCCTGGATATGGATCAGCAGCCAAATATATTACCAATGCATTTATTGGGGCTAATCTTGACAATAGAGCGCTACCAGGAATTTATATAGGGGTAGTAATGGGACGTCATGCCGGTTTTTTAACGGCCGCCGCAGCCCTTGCTAAAAAGTACGAAGATGACGGGCCACATTTAATATATGTACCTGAAAGAGTTTTTAAGATAGAGCAATTTTTAAATGATGTAAAAAAAGTTTATGATAAATATGGAAGATGCGTAATTGCTGTTTCAGAAGGTATTCAGGATGAAAAAGGAGTACCAATAATTGCAAGTCTTATGGAAAGAGTAGAAAAAGATGCTCATGGAAATATACAACTTTCAGGAACAGGAGCATTAGGTGACCTTTTAGGTAAGTACATTAGGAAGAATTTAAATATTAAAAGAGTTAGATCAGATACATTCGGATATCCTCAAAGATGTTTTATGGGATGTGTCTCAGATGTAGATAGAAACGAGGCTCGAGAAGTAGGAGAAAAAGCTGCACAGTATGCACTTTGGGATAATGTTGGTGGTTCAATTACTATTCATAGAACAGGACATTATTCTGTAGATTATAGACTTACTCCACTAGACCTAGTAGCAGGTAAGACAAAGGTAATGCCTGATAATTTTATTAATAGTGAATGCAATAATGTGACTGAAGCATTTATAAATTATGCTAGGCCATTATTAGGATCAGAAATGCATTACGCACACAGACTTCGAGCATCTAAAGTACCAAAAATTCTAAATAAAAAAGAGTAGGGTGTAGCAATTGATGGTAAAACTTAAATTGAAGGATTATATGGAGTTAGAGATTTTATTATCAAGGACTAACTCTAAATAATCTACTCACAAAACAAATTAATATTTAATTTTTTGAACTAGAAATTATATTTTCTTTAATTTTACTTAAGGCATAATCAAGCGTAGAATCTAAATTATTATTGTTTTTTCCACCGCCTTGTGCAGAAAATTCACTTCCACCACCCTTACCATCTATAAGAGTTATAGCATCTTTTAAAAGGGAATCCATTCTTATGATTTTTAAATCTTTCGAACACATGAACAAGAGGTTTGCTTTATCTTGAAGTTTTACCCCAAATAAAACTATAACTTTTGGCGAGGTTACTAATTTTGTTGCTAACATGGTAGCATATTTTAGGTCCATTTTATCATAAATGAATTTAAGTATCCTAACATCATCTATTTTTTCAGCTTCTTTTAACATGTTTTGAACTTCATATGTAGCAACTGTTGCACTTAGTACTCTACTCGTAGTAAGTGCCTTATTAAGCTCACCTGTAAGAGTCTCAACTTTAGATATAACCGTGTCATTATTGCAGGATAAGAGTTTAGACATTTTCTCAATGGCTTCAAATTTTAAAATATAATCAGAAACCGCTCTTTGTCCACATATAAATTCAATCCTTATGCCAGCTTTATATTTTTCAAATTTAATAATTTTAATTATTTGGACTTCTATAGTAGAATTTGGATATAAATCTTGCGATGGATTTACATCAATATCACCGATTTTTATAATTCTAACTTTTTCACCGGATTTCACTGGAATTTTTTTTAGTGATAATTTTTTTAGTTCTGGGTTTGTTAAATAGAGAACTTCTACTTTAATATTTTCAAAAACTATATCGTTAGCCTTTTTCTCACAAGCTCTAAGTTCATCGAGACCGATAGCTTTATCAAGGGCAATGGTTGAAGAGGTTAAACCAAGGTGAAAACCAATAGTAGTTAGATTAAATAAATTAGAAATACAGGCTGACAGTATATGCTGACCTAAATGTTGCTGCATATAATCATAGCGTAAATCAAAGTTGATCCTACATTTAACCTTATGAATTTTCAAAGGTTTCACTTCTAATACATGATATATTTTATTGTTTTCTTCGTATACGCTTATAACTAAAGAACCATTTATATGTCCTGTATCGCTTGGCTGGCCAGTACCTTTTGGGTGAAAATATGTTCCATTTAATTCAACATGATATTTGTTTTCTTTTTTTATTATATCTACTATTTCAGCTGTAAATTCTGTTTTATATTGATCTTCATAGTACAACTTTTCCAAACTTAAACATCTCCTTTTGTCAGTTATGTGGAGCTTTAATCTATATTGTAACATAAAAAAAATATGGTTATATCTTTAAATTTTCATAAGTTTTTTATTTTTAATCATTTTAGGGGGAGGCTCTTGCATATATTTAATATTATTAAAAATAATTTTATATTAGGGGGTATTAAATGGATTTTAAAAACATAATAGAAAATGATAGAGGAAACAAGGTCAAAGATAAATTTGAAGGAACCTTTTTAGAATATTTAGATATTATTAAAGCAGATCCTGATAAGGCTAAATTATCGCATAAGAGGATGTATGACACAATAATAAAAGGTGGATATGAAACCTTAAAACCTGAAGAAAATCCAAGAATAAGAAAAATATATGGTAACGATGTTATAAAAAGATATGGATTTTTTAAAGATGACTTTTTTGGAATTGATAAAGTATTAATGAAACTGGTTAGTTACTTTTATTCTGCATCTATGAAGGGAGAGGAATCTAGGCAAGTATTGTATTTAGCGGGACCAGTAGGGGCTGGAAAGTCATCACTTGTGGAAGCTTTAAAGAATGCTTTTGAAAATACGGATCCAGTATATGTTTTAAAGGGATGCCCTATGAATGAAGAGCCACTTCATTTAGTACCAAAACATTTACGAGGCAAAATTGGAGAAATGCTCAATGTGAAAATTGAAGGGGATCTTTGCCCAGCATGCAAATATAAATTAATTAATGAATACAATGGAGAATATGAAAAGTTCCCTGTTACCACTACATCATTTTCAGTAAGATCAAGAAAGGGTATAGGTGTTGTCCCACCGGTTGATCCAAATAATCAAGATACTTCGATTTTAACAGGATCAGTTGATATATCCAAAATGGATATATATTCAGAGGATGACCCAAGGGTTTTTTCTCTTAATGGAGCATTTAATGTTGGTAATAGAGGGATGGTTGAATTTATAGAAGTATTCAAAAATGATGTTGAATATCTTCATACAATAATAACCGCGACTCAAGAAAAATCAATACCATCACCAGGAAAGGGGTCTATGATTTATTTCGATGGTATAATTATTGCCCATTCTAATGAAGCAGAATGGAATAGATTTAAGTCTGATCATACAAATGAAGCCATTTTAGATAGAATTGTGAAGGTGGAGGTTCCTTATTGCCTTGAACTAAATGAAGAAATTAAAATATACGATAAGATACTTAAAAAGAGTAATTTTAAACCTCATATAGCACCACATACTATTGAAATTGCTGCAATGTTCGCATTGCTCTCAAGGTTTAAACCATCAAATAAGGTAGATCCTATAACAAAGCTTAAGATATATAATGGTGAAGAAATAGTAGAAAATGGAACTACTCAGAAAATAGATATTAGTGAATTAAGAGAAGAAGCTGGACTTGACGAGGGTATGCATGGAATTTCTACAAGATTTATAGTAAAGGCTATTGATAATGCTATTTCGGATTCAGATTCGGATTGTATAAATCCGCTAAGCATTATGGAAAGTATAATTAAGTCTGTTAGGGAAATGGATATAGCTGAAGATGAGAAGAAGAAGTATATGGGCTTTATTCAAGATAGTATTAGAAAGGAATACAACAAAATATTGGAGAAAGAAGTAACTAAGGCTTTTATACACAGCTACAAGGAACAAGCCGAAAGTTTATTTGATAACTATATAGATAATGCAGAAGCTTTTGTTAATAAGGCGAAATTAAAGGATAAAGCTACTGGTGAGGAACTTAAGGCTGATGAATCATTTATGAGGTCAATAGAAGAACAAATTGGAATATCTGTGAGCTCATCTAAGGGTTTTAGAAGTGATGTAACTTCATATATGTTTTATGTAGTTAGGAATGGTGGGAAAATTAAATATGAGTCTTATGAGCCTTTGAAGGAAGCAATAGAAAAGAAGCTAACAAGTTCAGTAAAAGAATTATCAAGGATTATAACTAGGTCTAGAGTTCGCGATAAAGATCAAGATGAAAAATATAATGTAATGGTTGAGCAAATGAAGGCTAATGGGTATTGTGATCATTGTTGTGATGTAATACTAAAATATGCTGCTAATAATTTATGGAAGGACTAGAATCATGGCAATATTTAGAGACTATAATGTAACTCCCATAGAGCACGATAGAGCTTCGGAGGACAGAAGAAGGCATCGTCAGCTTGTTGAAAAATCTATTAAAGAAAATCTGGGAGATATATTGTCAGAGGAGAGTATTATTGGGCAAAGTAAGGATAAAAAAATTAAGATACCAATAAAAGGATTGAAAGAATATGAATTTATTTTTGGTAAAAATAAGGGGGGAGTTGCAAGCGGTGACGGCACGGAAAAAAGAGATCAAGTAATAGGAAAAGAAAAAGCACAGGGGGAAGGAAAAGGAGGAGGTAAAGCAGGTGACAAAGAAGGGGAAGATATCTATGAAACTGAGATAACCCTTGAAGATGCTCTGAATTATCTCTTAGAGGATTTAGAACTTCCTGAAATGGATAAGAAGAAATTTTCAGAAGTTCTAACAGAGAATGGTATAAAAAGAGCGGGTTATCAAAAACATGGTATTAATCCACGTCTTGCTAAAAAAAGAACAGTAGCCGAAAAGATTAAAAGGCAGCAGGCGAAAAATAAAGCTTTAATGGAAGAATCTAAGGGCGATGAAATTGAAAGGTTGCCATTTAAAAATGAAGATTTAAGATATCATAGAGTTAAAAAAGTTTTAAAGAGGGAATCAAATGCAGTTATTTTATGTGTAATGGATGTATCGGGATCAATGGATACTACAAAAAAGTATTTAGCGCGTTCATTCTTCTTTATTTTATCTCAATTTATTCAATCAAAATACTCAAATGTAGAGGTTAGTTTTATTGCACATACAACTGTTGCACAGGAAGTAAATGAAGTTGATTTCTTTCATAAAGTTGAATCAGGAGGTACGTATATTTCTAGTGGACTAAATAAAGCTTTAGAAATAATTGATAAAAGATATAATCCAGATAATTGGAATGTGTATGTTTTCTACGTAAGTGATGGAGATAATTGGGCAGAAGACAATGAAAAAGCTATAAAGGCTGCAAAAAATATTTGTGAGGTAAGCAACTTGTTTGGTTATGCGGAGCTTATGAATAGTTATTATTCTGCTTCTATGAAAGATGTATTTTCAAAGGCGGTAACTAATGAAAATTTTCTAACAATCGAAATAAAGCAAAAACAGGATTTATGGCAAGGGCTTAAATATATGTTAAAAAAAGATGGGGTGAGGTGATATGGGTTTGGACTATACCTTAAAAGATTTAGAAGACTGGAATGAAAAAATTGAGGATATAGTAAAACAAACAAGGCTTAATTATTATCCTCAAGAATTCGAAATTATTGGGTATAAAGATATGTTAGCTTACGAATCTTATTTTGGGATGCCTTCAAGTTATCCACATTGGAGCTTTGGTAAATCATATGAAAAAAATAGTACAACATATAAATATAATTTGAGCGGATTACCATATGAGATGGTCATAAATTCTGATCCTTGCATTGCATACTTAATGAAGGAAAACACACTATTGCTTCAGATATTAACTATAGCTCATGTTTATGGACATAATGATTTCTTTAAAAATAATAGGCTTTTTAAGGAGGGAACCAGAGCTGCATCTACTGTTGAAATGTTTAAGTTTCATGCAGATACGGTAAGAAGCTTTATAAATGATCCAAGTATAGGATATGAAAAGGTAGAGAGAATACTAGATGCGGCCCATGCCATAAAGTTTCAGACGAATAGAGTTGTTGGGGCAAAGAGAATAACTGATGAAGTTTTAAAGCAAAGAATTTTGGACGATTATAAAAATAAGAATAAAGTTCATGATAATTTAGATAAATATTCAAAATTAGAATTTCCAGAGATAAATAAAATACCATTAGAACCAGAGGAAGATCTTTTATATTTTATAATAAAATATGGTGATATAGAGGAATGGGAAAAAAGTTTACTCGAAATTGTAAGGAAAGAAACTGCATATTTCATTCCTCAAATAGAAACAAAAATAATGAATGAAGGATGGGCTAGTTTTTGGCATTATAATTTACTGAAGCAGCTTAAATTATCAGAGGGACTTCATTTAGAATTTATTAAACGTCATAATGATGTTATAGCTCCTGGGCAAGGAACTATAAATCCATATTTCATAGGTTTTAAAATATTTGAAGATATTTTAAAAAGATATGGAATGGATAAAATATTTGAAGTTAGAGAAATAGAGAGAGATGAATCCTTTTTAAGAAAGTATTTAACAAAGGAATTATGTGAAGAACTTAATCTATTTGAATATGCGGCTACCAATGGAAATTATGTAGTTAAAGAAGTTGCTGACGATAACGGCTTTAAAAGTATTAGAAATACTTTAGCTAGTTCTTGTGGAGCAGGCGGGATCCCTATTATTAGAGTAACAGAGATGTCTCAAAAGGACAAAACACTAATACTCGAACATGTTTATGATGGTAGAGAATTAAACAGCACTTATGCAGAAGCTACACTAAGGTATATATATGAGCTGTGGGGGCACACTGTAACATTAAAAACAACACGAGTAGGAAATAAAATTAAACTTATATGTGATGACGAGAAAGTAGTTATAAAAATAGTATAGATTAAAATTGTAGACTGTACTGTAAAAGGTACGGTTTTTTTATATAACTTGAAAGTTACATTTTAATATGGGATAGAAATTTTCGTTAGTTATAATTTGATTATTATTGGTGATTGGCATATCATATATATTGGAGTAATAAAATTATAGATAAGGGTATTAATATTAAGAAAATTATAGAGCTAAGGAGAATCTTATGAAAAACAAAAAAATATTATTAGCTAATTGCCTATTACTATTGGCATTATTGTTATTTATCCTAGTGCCATTTTGGGCGATTAAATTATTTGGATTAGTTCGTCCTATAAGCGAAAATGTTTCATTACTTCTTTCAGGTAGTGCTAGTGTTATAGTTTTTGGAGGAGTTGCTTTACTATACTGTATAATTACTAAAAGAAAGTTTAAAAATGTAATGGTAATAAAGAAAATATCTATAAAACAAGTTTATCTAACTATATTTGTATCGTTGGGTACTTATATTTTTGCTATGGGTATTAACGCTATGACTATTAAGTTATTTCCATTTGCAATAAAAGATGGTACTCAAATATCAAATCTATTAAGTGGTAGTACAATGTTACTCGGATTACTAGTTGTAGTTTTAGTTCCAGCATTTTTCGAGGAAATATTCTTTCGAGGGATTTTTTTAGATGCTTATGATGGGGTAAATAAAAAAATAAAATATTTTATAATAACATCAATATTCGCAGCTTTTCATGGAAATGTAATGCAAATTATGTACGTTATGTTTTTAGGATTTATTTTATTAATGGTTAGGGAGTATACAGGATCGATAGTTGGCAGCATGACACTTCATGCAGCGAATAACGCAATATCATTTATTTTAAGTAAGGTATTAATGAATTATATGAACAATGTAATTGAGAGTAGCGCTTTAAAATCAGCACAGGAAGCTAATATTCCATTCAGGGCAGTATTGATTCAAGCCACAATGGCATTTTTAATTGGGGGAGCTATAATATATATAAACCTAAGAAAACTTAAAGAGTATAAAGATACTGATAATAGAGCTAAAAGAGTAGAGCGAGAAGAAAATAATGATACTTTAAAATACGTAGTAAGAGATGGAAATTACATGGCAACATATGGAGAAATAAAAGATGGAAAAGCCTCAAATTTAACAAAATATATACCACTAGCCATATACTTTGTTTCTATGGCAGTGCTTGTTGTAAATAAATATTAGATGATTAAGAAAGGGGATAATATGAAATATAAAGATTTACCAAAAATTGATTTGCATTGTCATTTAGATGGCAGTGTTAGGCCGGAAACAATAATTGACATAGCAAGAAGCGAGGATATAAAAATCCCGTATTATGATGTTTATAATATCACAAAAGAATTGACTGCTCCAGAGGAATGCAAGTCCCTCGATGAATATTTAAAAAGATTTGTAATTCCTAATTTAGTAATGCAATCAAAAGAAAGTTTGAGAAGAATTACATTTGAACTTCTTGAGGATTGTGTTAAAGAAAATGTAAAATATATTGAAGTTAGGTTTGCACCATTACTTCATGTAAATAAGGGATTAACTATAAGTGATGTAATAGAGAGTGTAATAGCTGGAATTAAAGACGCAGAAGAGAGATATGATATAAAGGGAAATGTAATACTTTGTTGCATGAGATTTATGTCTGCAGATAAAGCAGTTGAAGTTGTAAAAGCTGGCGCAAAATATATATCTAAAGGAGTAGTTGCTATAGATTTGTGTGGAGCTGAAGATGATGGATTTTGCAAAAAGTTCATAGAACCTATGGCACTAGCTAGAAAATATGGGTATAGAGTAACTATCCATGCAGGTGAAACAGGAATAGGTAAAAATGTGCTGGAAGCAGTGGAACTTTTAGGAGCAGAAAGAATTGGCCATGGAGTATTTATTAAAGATTGTATTGAGGCTTACAATATTGTAAAAGATAAAAAAATAACTCTTGAAATATGTCTAACAAGTAATATTCAAACTAAGGCTGTTGATGAAGCATGTAACCACCCAATTTATAATTTTTATAATGATGGAATAAAAGTAACGGTAAACACTGACAATAGGACTGTATCAAACACAAACATGACTAAGGAATGCGAAGTTTTATTTAATGAATTTAACATTACTTTTAATGATTATAAACAAATATACCTTAATAGTGTAAATGCAGCTTTTGTTGACTTAGAAACAAAGGAAGTCTTAAGAAGTTATATTTAACGGCATTTCAGAAGGGAAATCTCACATTTCTATAAGTGGGAGTTAACTACCTTAGCAGAAATAAAATTTAAGTTGGAATATAAATATCCTTCTGAAGTCGTTAACACATCTCCGAAGGAGATGATTTAAGTATGAAAAATGGAGGATGAAAAATGCTTGCGAAACTAAAGAAAATACAGTATAATTCACCAGTCATATTAACTTTTACGGGTCTAGCACTTGCTAGCTATTTATTAAGTTATTTAACAAATGGAATGCTTAATAGAGTGATATTTTCAAATTACAGAACTTCTTTCCTGGATCCAATGCAATATATAAGACTATTTTCTTATATATTGGGTCATGCTAATTGGGATCACTTTTCTGGTAATTTTATAATAATTCTAATAATAGGACCAATGCTCGAAGAAAAGTATGGTTCAAAAGTTTTAGTACAATTAATACTCGTAACAGCTTTAGTTACAGGTTTAATAAATACGATTTTCTCAAATGATGCACTTCTAGGGGCGAGTGGTATTGTTTATATGTTTATTATTTTAAGTTCATTTACAAATGCACAGAAGGGGAAAATTCCATTAACTTTAATTATTGTGTTTTTTGTATTCATTGGTAGAGAGATTTTTGCAGGAGCTTTTTCTCAGGATAATATATCTCAATTTGCACATATTATAGGCGGAATATGTGGAGCACTATTTGCATTTAAAATTGAGCATAAAAAACATGTATAAAAATAAAGGAAAAAAATTAACATTATTAGATATTATCTATAATTATAGATAATATCTAATAATGTTTTATGGAAAGAATTTAATTAGAGCAGATAAAGGTACAAAGCATATTTAAAGATAGCTAAAAATTAAACTATAACAAAGAGTTATTAAAAAAAAGATAACGATTTCACTATTGCATTATGAAAAAAATTAGATTATAATGAAGTCAGAAGGTTCGTTATTGTTAACGTGAACAAAAAATAAAATTTAATTAAGGAAAAGGTGAAGTATATGAAAAAATTTATGGATGAAAACTTTTTATTATCTAATGACACAGCGATAAGTTTGTATAATGATTATGCAAAAGATATGCCTATTATTGATTACCATTGTCATCTAAGTCCAAAAGAAATATATGATAACAAAAGATTTAAAAATATAACTGAAGCTTGGCTATATGGAGATCATTATAAATGGAGAGCTATGAGAAGTAATGGTATAGATGAAAAATACATTACTGGAAATGGTAGCGATCTTGAAAAATTTATGGCATGGGCTAAAACATTGCCAATGGCGATAGGTAATCCTCTTTATCACTGGACACATTTAGAACTTCAAAGATATTTTGGAATACATGAGGTCCTAAACGAAAAGACTGCTCCAGCTATTTGGGAAAAGGTAAATATATTACTTAATGGAGAAGGATTTGGCGCAAGAGATTTAATTGAAAAGTCAAATGTTAAAGCTTTATGTACAACTGATGATCCAATAGATTCACTAGAGTATCATATAAAACTTAAAGAGGATACGAAATTTACTGTAAAGGTTTTACCAGCATTTAGGCCTGATAAGGGACTTCAAATAAATAAAGATGCCTTCCTTCCATGGGTAAAGAAACTTGAAGAAGTATCTAAAATAAATATTAAAAACTATGGTGAGTTCTTAAAAGCTCTAGAATCAAGAGTGAGATTTTTCCATGAAGTTGGATGTAGAATATCAGATCATGCAATGGATAGCATAACATATATGGAAGCTTCAAAAGAAGAAGTGTCTAACATATTTGCGAAAATATTAAAGGGTGAGACTGCAAGTGCTGATGAAGAAAGTAAATACAGAACATTTACTCTACAATTTTTAGGTAAATTATATTCTGAGCTTAAATGGACAATGCAGCTTCATCTTGCAGCGCAAAGAAATAATAATACAAAAATGCTTAAACAGCTAGGACCAGATACTGGATTTGATTCTATTAACGATGAGCAAGTTGCTTATCCTTTATCAAGATTATTGGATTCATTAGAAAACAGTAACTCGCTTCCTAAAACAATATTATACACTTTGAATCCGAAAGATAATTATGTTTTAAGTACAATGCTTGGAAACTTCCAAGGAACTGAAGTTCCAGGAAAAATACAATTTGGTGCTGCTTGGTGGTTCTTAGATAATAAAGAGGGCATGATAGAACAAATGAAAGTGCTTGCTAATACTGGATTATTAAGCCGTTTCGTAGGAATGTTAACTGATTCAAGAAGTTTCTTATCTTATACAAGACATGAATACTTTAGAAGAATATTATGCAATTTAATTGGTGAATGGGTTGAAAATGGAGAATTCCCAGATGATAGAGAACTTTTAGGAAATATTGTTCAAGGAATATGTTATAACAATGCAAAACAATACTTTGGAATAGATTGTTAATGTAAATAATTAAAATATAACATTGTTGTTTGTTAGCTATTTTTCAAACAAGAAAGACTACAGGGATATTTGACATAAGGTTAGTGCAACTTATATACTTTGAATATGGGAAGCGTTATAAACAATTAAGTAAATAATAAATGTTGAGTTAAATCGTTTCCTATATTCTTTTTATAAGTATATATAGGTGCATAGGGGTGTTAATAATGGAAGTTACAATAAAAGACATAGCTAAAATTGCCAATGTTTCACATACTACTGTTTCGAGAGCGTTAAATAACAGTCCTTTTATAAGTGACCTGACTAAGGCTAAAATAATGACAATAGCAAAAGAACTTAATTATGTGCCAAATTATAGCGCTAAAAGTTTGGTTTTAAATAGATCTTATAACATAGGACTTATTTTTACAACTATTAGTGAAGCAACTTCATCAAGGTTCTTTTATGAAACTATAAGTGGTGTTAATAGTGCTATAAAAGAAAGTTATAATATAGTCGTTAGAGGAATTGATGATTATAAAGATTTTACTTCTGTTAACCGCAAAAGATTTGACGGTATAATACTTATGAGTCAAAGTAATAGCGATAATTCTTTTATATACTATTTAATGGAGAAAAAAATACCATTGGTAGTGCTTAACAGGTATATAGATGAAAGTTCTATAGTGAATATATTATCATCAGACAAAAAAGGTGTATATGAAGCTGTAAACTATCTAATACAAAATGGACATAAAGATATAGCTATAATTGAAGGTAAAAAGGGATTTAATTCTACTACAGAAAGAAAAAATGGATTTTTAGATGCATTAATTGAAAATAAAATACAAATAAATAGCAAATATATAGTTGAAGGAAATTATACTATTGGAAGTGGATATACGGCCATGAAAAAGTTACTCTGTTTAAGTGAAATTCCAACAGCGGTATTTTGCTCAAATGATGAAATGGCAATTGGGGCAATGAAGGCTACAGCTGAGGCAGGCCTTAATGTTCCAAATGATATTTCAATTATGGGGTTTGATGGAATGCAGCTGGGTGATTATTTAACACCAGCGCTAACTACTGTTAGAAGACCTATTATTGAAATAAGTAAGAGAGGTGCAGAAAAACTTTTATCTATTATAGAAAATAATACTGACGATGGCGAAAAAATATACATTAGTACAGAGCTTATTAAAAGGGATTCTGTTGCTAAATTAACATAATACTCCTTTAAGCTGCAATTGAATTTAATTATCATAAACAAATGTTACTCTAAAATGATTTAGTAGATATGAGGAGGTAACAAATTGAAACTTGAACAAAATGAATTAAAGAATTTTGAATTTTGGGAAGAACATGCTTTTGAATTGCCTAAGTACGACATAGGTAAGATGATAAAAGATACTAAAGAAAAGCCTGAATGGTTACATTTTGGAGCAGGAAATATATTTCGTGCTTTCCCGGCTGTCATTTGTCAAGAATTATTAAATAAAGGTATATTAAATACCGGCATAATAGTTGCTGAAGGATATGATTATGAAATAATTGAAAAAAGTTATAAAAAATTCGAGAATCTAAGTATTTTAGTAACTTTAAAAGCTGATGGAACATTAGAAAAAAAAGTAATTGCAAGTATTGCAGAATCATTATGTGTAGATAGAAACAATTTACACGATTTTAATAGATTAAAAGAAATATTTAGAGCTAAGACCTTAAAAATGGTTTCATTTACAATTACAGAAAAAGGATATAGCTTGAAAAATGGTAATGGCGAATTTTTAAAAGATGTTGATAAAGATTTTGAAAATGAACCCACAAAAGCTACGAGTTATATTGGAAAGCTTACAGCATTATGTTACGAAAGATTTAAAAATGGAGGATTGCCATTGACATTAGCGAGCATGGATAATTGTTCGCATAATGGTACAAAACTTGAAAATGCTATAACTACATTTGCAAAACGCTGGACAGAAAATAAGATGGTAGAATCTGAATTTTTAACTTATGTAACACAGAATTTATCTTATCCTTGGAGCATGATAGATAAAATAACCCCAAGACCTGCAGAGTCAGTTATAAAAATGTTGAGTGAGATTGGGATTGAGGATACAGAAGTAATTATGACTTCGAAAAATACATATATAGCGCCATTTGTTAATGCAGAGCAGCCACAATATTTAGTTATCGAAGATAATTTTAAAAATGGTCGTCTTCCACTTGATAAAGCTGGTGTTATCTATGCAGATAAAGAAACTGTTGATAAAGTAGAAAAAATGAAAGTTTGTACTTGCTTAAATCCTCTCCATACGGCGCTTGCTATTTATGGATGTTTATTATCTTATAATAAAATATCAGATGAGATGAAAGATAATGAACTTGTAACATTAATAGAGAATATAGGATACGTGGAAGGATTACCGGTTGTTGTGGACCCGGGTATTATGTCTCCTAAAGACTTTATAGATGAGGTGATGAAGGTACGGCTTCCAAATCCATTTATGCCAGATACGCCACAAAGAATTGTTTGTGATACTTCACAAAAATTGGGTATACGGTTTGGTGAGACCATTAAGGCTTATATTAATAATCCTGATTTAGATGTTAAAAATCTAACATTTATACCACTTGCTATAGCAGGATGGTGTCGTTATCTAATGGCTATAGATGACGCAGGAAATGGTTTTGAATTAAGTCCAGATCCCATGCTAAAATCATTAACAAATATAATAAAAAACATTAAAATGGGTGAAACTAAAAATGTTCATAAGTATCTAACTTTGATTTTATCTAATGAATCAATTTTTGGTGTTAATTTATATGAAATAGGACTAGGAGCAAAAATTGAAGATTACTTTAAAGAATTGAGTAATGGTAAAGGTGCTGTTCGTCTTACATTAAAAAAATACTGTAACTCTAAAATATAGAATATAAAGTATGAGTTATAGTGGGTTTAAAAGTGGGAAGCTCCAAAGTGAGCTGAAATAAATCCAAATAAGATAGATTTATTTAAAGAATATTGGAATTTTTAAGAAAAATTGCTTGAGGTATGTTATAATATGGTGAGATAGTATATTCAAAATATAAAATAAGAGGTGTAAATTATGGAAAGAATAAAAATAGTACAAAAATTAACAGAATATGGAATCGTGGCAGTTATTAGAGCAAACTCTAAAGAAGAAGGCGTAAAAATTGTAGATGCTGTTACAAAAGGCGGAATTAATGCAATTGAAGTTACAATGACAGTACCAGGTGCAATAGACGTAATAAAAGAATTAACTGAAATATATAAAGATAATGCAGAAGTACTTATTGGAGCAGGAACAGTACTAGATCCTGAGACTGCAAGAGCATGTATTTTAGCTGGAGCAAAATATATAGTAAGCCCAAGCTTAAATCCAGAAACTATAAAATTGTGTAATAGATATAGAATTGCTGTTATGCCAGGAATTATGACAGTAAAAGAAGCTATCGAAGCACTAGAACTTGGAGTTGAAATAGTAAAAGTATTCCCAGGAAATGTTTTTGGACCACAAATAATAAGTTCTTTAAAGGGACCATTACCACAAGCTAACTTTATGCCAACAGGTGGAGTATCACTTGATAATGTTAAAGATTGGATAAAAGCAGGAGCAGTAGCAGTAGGAACTGGTGGAGATTTAACTCGTGGAGCTAAAACAGGAGATTACAAATTAGTAACTGAAACTGCTGCTAAATTTGTTGAAGCAGTTAAAAAAGCAAGAGCGTAGAAACAATTAGGTTACATATGAATAAACAAAATATATATAAAAAATAAATAAGATATTAACTACATGGCATACCTAGGGTGTGCCATGAATTTATAGGAGGCAATAATATGGGAAAATTTATAACATTCGGTGAAATAATGCTTAGACTTGCACCAGCTGGTTTTGAAAGATTTGCACAAGCAAAAGAATTTGGAGCAGTTTATGGTGGCGGAGAAGCAAATGTTGCTGTTTCACTTGCAAACTATGGTAAGGATGCATACTTTGTAACAAAACTACCAAAACATGAAATAGGTCAAGCAGCAGTAAATGAACTTAGAAAATATGGTGTAAGTTCTAGTATGATAGTACGTGGTGGAGATAGAGTAGGTATTTATTATTGTGAAAAAGGAGCATCTCAAAGACCTTCTAAAGTAATTTACGATAGAGCTTATTCAGCTATTGCAGAAGCAAAAAGAGAAGATTTTAATTGGAAAGAGATATTTAATGGCGCAGAATGGTTCCATTTTACAGGAATAACACCTGCTTTATCTGATGAATGTGCAGCTATAACACTAGATGCAGTAAAAGCAGCTAAAGAAGCTGGAGTTATGGTAAGTTGTGATTTGAATTTTAGAAAAAAACTTTGGAGCAGTGAAAAAGCTGGTAAAGTAATGGGAGAAATAGTTAAGTACTGTGATGTAGTTATAGCAAATGAAGAAGATGCAGAAAAAGTCTTTGGAATTAGTGCAGAAGGAACAGATATAACAGGTGGAACAATCAATGGTGAAGGTTATAAAGAAGTTGCAAGAAAACTTACAGATAGATTTAACTTAAAGTATGTTGCGATTACACTTCGTGAAAGTTTTTCTGCTTCAGATAATGGTTGGTCTGCAATGTTATATAATGGTAAAGAATTCTATAGTTCTAAAAAATATAGAATGCATATAGTAGATAGAGTTGGTGGCGGAGATTCATTTGGTGCTGGTCTTATATATGGTTTAACATCAGGTTTAACAAATCAAGATGCTCTTGAATATGCAGTTGCAGCTTCTTGCCTTAAGCATACTGTAGAAGGAGATTTCAATCTTGTATCAAAAGATGAAGTAGAGACACTTATGAACGGTGATGCTTCTGGAAGGGTGCAAAGATAAATATGGATGTAATTACTTTTGGAGAGTCTATGGTCTTATTTGGTCCAGATTCTTCGGGGCCATTAAGATATGTTCAGAATTTCAATAAATCTATAGCAGGTGCTGAGTCTAATGTTGCAATAGCACTTGCAAAACTTGGACATCAGGTTGGTTGGTTTTCAAAACTTGGAGACGACGAATTCGGAAGATACATTCAAACTACAATAAGAGGCGAAGGCGTAGATGTGTCCAGAGTAATTTTTGAGCCTGGTAAAAATACAGGCATATTATTTAAGGAAAGATTTATGCATTCTAATCCTAATGTATATTATTATAGAAAAGGGTCGGCAGCGAGTACATTGAGGCCTGAGGAATTAGATGCAGCATATATTAAAAATACAAAAATACTTCATATTACGGGTATAACACCTGCACTTTCTGAGAGTTGCAAAAAAACTTTATTTAAGGCTATAGAAATTGCAAAAAGTAATAATGTTTTGGTGTCTTTTGACCCTAATATTAGACTTAAATTATGGAACCAGGAAGAGGCAGTGCCAGTTTTACTCGAAATTGCAAAACAGTCAGATATAATCTTCCCAGGGATTGATGAAGGGGAAATGCTCCTTGGGCTTACAAAACCTGAAGATATTGCACAAGGTTTTATGGATATGGGATGTAATATTGTAGCTGTAAAACTTGGAAAAGAAGGCTGTTATGTAACCGATTCAGTAAATCAACTATATGTAAATTCATATAGATGTGAAAACCCACAGGATACTGTTGGTGCTGGTGATGGATTTGCTGCAGGTTTTCTTTCGGGGATGTTAAGCAAATTAGATTTAAGAGGATGCGCAGAACATGCAAATGGAGTTGGAGCTATGGCGGTCCTAGTAAAGGGAGACATGGAAGGTTATCCAAATAATGAACAACTTATGGCATTTATTGGAAAGACTAAAACGATCGAAAGATAGGGAGGAATAAAAATGAATTTAAATAAAGAGACATATAAGGAATATAAACAGTATCCTGAAAGAGTGCTTCAATTTGGAGAAGGAAATTTTTTAAGAGCTTTTGTTGATTGGCAAATTGATAAAATGAATAAAGAAGCAGGATTTAATGGTAGTGTAGTAGTAGTTCAACCTATTGAAAATGGTTTAGTAGATAAATTAAACGAGCAAGATGGTCTATATACTTTATACTTACAAGGCATGAACGAAGGTAAAGCAATTGCAGAGCATTCAGTAATTAATAGCATAAGCCGTGGTTTAAATCCTTATACACAGCATGATGAATATATGAAGATTGCTGAAAATAAAGATTTAAGATTTGTATTCTCAAATACAACAGAAGCAGGAATTGCATATGATGAAAACGATAAGCTAGAAGACAAACCTCAAAAAAGTTTCCCAGGAAAATTAACAGCACTTTTATATAATAGATTTAAATTTTTTAACGGACAAAAGGATAAGGGATTAATAATGATTCCTTGTGAGCTAATTGACAGAAATGGTGATAAACTTAAAGAAATAATTCTTAAGTATGCTAAACTTTGGAATTTAGAAGGAGAGTTTGCTCTTTGGATAAATGAAGCTAATACTTTTTGTTCAACACTTGTTGATAGAATAGTTCCAGGTTATCCAAGAGATACTATAAAAGAGATAACAGAGGAACTTGGATACGTGGATAATTTAGTTGTTGTTGGAGAGCATTTTCACCTTTTCATTATAGAAGGACCAAAATGGATTGAAAATGAATTCCCAGCAAGTAAAGCAGGCCTTAATGTTATGTTCGTTGAAGCAATGGCCCCATATAGAACAAGAAAAGTAAGAATACTTAATGGATCACATACATCACTCGTACCAGTATCATATCTTTATGGTTTAAATACAGTTGCAGAATCTGTTGACCATGAAGTAATTGGTAAATTTATTCGCGACACAATTTATGAAGAAATAATTCCTACATTAGATCTTCCTAAAGAAGAGTTATCATATTATGCAAAAGTTGTTCTTGAAAGATTTATGAATCCTTTTGTTAAACATTATTTAATGAGTATCTCTTTAAATTCAATGTCTAAATATGAAACAAGAGATTTACCTTCATTATTACAATTTGTAAAAGTAAAGAATGAATTACCAAAAAGATTAGTATTTTCTTTAGCTGCACTTATGGAATTTTATAAAGGCAAAAGAGGAGAAGAAATAATCAAATTATCTGATGATGTTGATGTTTTAGAACTTTATAAAACTCAGTGGGATAAATGTGATGGAAGTGAAGTAGGGTTAAGAAAGCTTGTAACTACAATACTTGCATACAAGAAAGTTTGGAAAATGGACTTAAATGAAGTTAAAGGCTTAACAGAAGCAGTAACACATAATTTATTAAACATTGAAAAAAATGGAATTAAAGAAGCTATTAAAGAAGTTCTTTAATAACATTTAGAAAATAAAATCCCCTACTTTAATTAGTGGGGGATAAATACTATCTCCATCTAAAGCCGTTAATATTATAGCTACGAAGATGATATATTATGAAAGTGAGGAAATGCTTATGAAAAATGTAATACGGATAAATGAAAATGATAATATAGTAGTTGTGCTAAAAGATTTATCAAAAGGTGAAGTTATATCCATAGGCAATAAAGAAGTAACATTAAAAGAAGACGTTAAAAGAGGACATAAGATAGCTACTGCGGATATTAGTTTGGGTGGAAATATTATAAAATATGGATTTCCTATAGGGCATTCAATTGTTGATGTTTTTAAGGGAGAATGGGTTCATACTCATAATATAAAAACAAACCTAGATGGAATAAAGGAATATACCTTTAACCAAAAGCTTATAGAAAATAGTTATAAAAATAGAAATTTGACTTTTAATGGCTATAAAAGAGAAAATGGGAATGTAGGCATTAGAAATGAGCTTTGGATAGTTCCAACTGTTGGTTGTGTAAATGGTATAGCTGATAGAATTATCGATAGGTTTAAAGAAATGGTAGGTAATTTATCTATAGATAACGTTTTAGTATTAAAACATAATTATGGTTGCTCACAACTTGGTGAGGATCATATAAGTACAAGAACAATACTTGGTGATGCAGTTAAACATCCCAATAATGGTGGAGTTTTAGTATTAGGACTTGGATGCGAAAATAATACTATGGTAGATTTTAAAAAATCTTTGGGCGAGTTTAATGAAAAAAGAGTAAAGTTTTTAATTTCTCAAGAAGTTTCTGATGAAATACAAGAAGGAGCTAATCTGCTTGTAGAACTTTATGAAAATATGAGGACAGATAAGCGCGAAGTCTGTAGTTTATCAGAACTTAAAATAGGTTTAAAATGTGGAGGTTCTGATGGATTTTCAGGTATAACTGGTAACCCTCTTGTAGGAAAATTTTCGGATTTCCTTGTAGCTCAAGGTGGAACTACAGTTCTTACAGAAGTGCCTGAAATGTTTGGAGCGGAAACTCTTTTAATGGCTAGAGCAAAAAATGAAGAGGTATTTAATAAAACTGTTCATTTAATTAATGATTTTAAAGAATATTTTATGAAGTATGATCAACCGGTATATGAGAATCCTTCACCAGGAAATAAAGCGGGAGGAATAACTACCCTTGAAGATAAGTCTTTAGGTTGTACACAAAAAGCAGGTACTGCTACCGTGGTAGATGTGCTTAAATATGGAGAGACGTTAAAAGAAAAAGGACTTAATTTATTAAGTGCTCCAGGTAATGATTTAGTGGCAGTTTCTGCCCTAGCATCAGCTGGTTGTCAAATGGTCCTCTTCACAACAGGCAGAGGAACTCCATTTGGAAGTTTTGTACCTACAATGAAGATTTCAACAAATACTCAAATATTTGAATTAAAACCTCATTGGATTGATTTTAATGCTGGAAGTCTAACTCAAAATATGACTTTAGATGCTTTGAATGAAGAATTTATAGTATATATAATTAAAGTAGCTAGTGGAGAACTCGTAAACAATGAAAAGAATAATTTTAGAGAACTCGCTATTTTTAAGAGTGGAGTTACATTATAAGTCTCCATAATTACCGTTGTTGTCGCCTGATATTATGACGACAATAACGGGATTAGTTTTTTGTTATTAATGTTAATGGATATAAGCAATTTCAAAAAAATAAATTTTAAGGAGTAATAAATGATAATTAATAAATTAAGTAATGCAGAGCAATATTATGGTATATCGCAAAGAATTGAAAAGGGATTAAAATATCTTAAAAATACAGATTTGGCAAAGCTTGAGATAGGTAAATATGAAATTGATGGGAAAAATATTGTTGTTGTAGTTTCCGAATATGAAACAAAAGACATTGAAAAGGGCAAATGGGAAGCACACAAAAAACATATCGATATACAATTTGTAGTTTCAGGAAAAGAAAAAATAGGATATGCTTATATTAATGAAATGAAAGAAAGTAGCGAATATAATGAAGAAAAAGATGTTATTTTCCTTAAAGGTGAAGGAGATATGTTATTGGTGAATGAAGGTACATTTGCTATATTTGCACCAGAAGATGTCCATATGCCAACTATTAATGCCGGAAATAGCCAACATGTTAAAAAAGTAGTTGTAAAGATTTTAGTGTAGATTTTATTTGAACATTGCAAATATCAAGGTTAGGTACCATGATATTTGCAATAAATATTAAATGAAATCTAGAATATTAAGTTTGATTGTTAAAAAAACTACAATTTAAAAATAATTATGTTAACGATAACAATTTTTATTGATTTTTAAAAAAAATAAGGTTATAATTAAAAATAAGTAATTGTTCACGTTAACAGAAAGTACATTTAATCTTGGAAATGGAGGTAAAATATAGAACTTATTGTAAATTAGTCAAGCATAGACAGCACTACAACTAATATTGTAATAAATATAAAAAAATGGTTTATGTATGGACTTATGTAAAAAGATGTTAACGTGTGCAAGAGTAAATTAAGAATAATATTTATTGTTTTATTTTGTGAATATAAATCATAACTAAAGAAATAATAATTGAAATGAACTTTTCGAAGAATATAATTTTAATTAACAGAAGGAGCATAAAATGAAAAAATTAACTTTAAAAGAAAAAATTTCATATGGATTTGGTGATATGGGAAATGGATTTATGTTTGACATGGGTCAATTGTATCTACTTAAGTTTTTTACAGATATTGCAGGAATTCCAGCAGCTGTTGCAGGAGGCGTCTTTTTATTTACAAAATTATTTGATGCAATAGTTGATCCACTAGCTGGAACTTTTATTGATTCAAGAAAAGGAAAACCTGGTGCAGGAAAGTATAGACAAATCATGCTTTTAGCCAGTATAATCCTTGCAATTATATCCGTATTTGTATTTTTAGCACCTAATTTTTCACTTGAAGGTAAAATAATATACGCATATGGATCATATATGGCTTGGGGTGTTGCATACTCATTTACAAATATTCCTTATGGAACACTTGCGGCCACTATGACCCAAGATCCTCAAGAAAGAACATCACTTGCATCTTTTAGGCAATTAGGTAGTACTATGGCTTTGTTAATATCAACGGTAGTTGTAGTACCTCTTGTTGCAAAATTTAATAATCCAAACTTGGGATGGCCAGTTGCCATTGGTATTATGGCACTGTTTGGTATAGGTGCATTTTATGTAACATTTAGAAACTGTAGAGAAAATATACCAGTAGCTAAAGTAGAAACTCAAAAAATAGATTTTAAAGATATAGTAAAAACAATATTTACAAACAGACCACTACTTGTACTAATTTTAATGACAATATTCTCAATTTCAGCCTTTAACCTTAGATCAGCAATGTTATTATATTTTTGTCAGTATAATCTTGGTAACAAGGGATTAATGGCTTATGTAGGATTTGTTGCTATAGGTTGTTCATTGCTAGGTGTTGTGGCTATGCCAATATTATCAAAGAGATTTGGTAAGAAAAATACAGTTATAATTGGATTTGCAATAAGTATTATTGCTGATTTAGTAAACTTTATGATTCCACTACATTTAGTTACATTTATAATACTTCAAAGTATTGCATATTTCGGACTAAGTATTCCTAATGGAATGACTTGGGCATTAGTTTCTGATGCTATTGATTATGGTGAATGGAAGACTGGAGAAAAAAGAGGAGCTATAACTTATTCCGTATTTAATTTTTCAAGAAAAATAGCTCAGTCAGTGGCTGGATTCGCCGCTGGAATTGGTTTATCATTAACAGGATATATACCAAAGGTAGCACAAACAGCAGGTGCATTATTTGGTATAAAGGGATTACTTCTATTGTATCCAGCTTTTGCTCTTGGAATTGCTATACTTGTAATCAGTACATTATATAATTTAACAGATAAAAAATATCTTGAAATAGCAAGTGACCTTAGAAAAAGAAACTCATAGAAATAAATGGATGAAAACTATTACAAAATATGAATTTAATGTTACAATTATATTAAGATATTAAAAAAAAGGGGAGATTTAATATGAATTTTGATAATGATTGTTTTTATTGTGTTAAGGACGCGCGACTTACAAATTTAATGATTGAGGTATGTAAGCTTGAGGCTTCAACATTATATTTATTTAAAGAACAGACTTATAAAGGGAGATGTGTTGTAGCATATAATGGTCATAAAAGTGAAATTTTCAATCTAACTGACGAGGAACGCTCAAAATTTATGGGTGATGTGTCAAGAGTAGCAGGGGCTTTAAACAAAGCTTTTTCACCTGATAAAATTAACTATGGCGCTTATGCTGATACAATGACGCACCTTCATTTCCATATAGTTCCTAAATATAAAGGTGGACCTTCTTTTGGCGGAACATTTGAAATGTCACCTAAAGACAAAGTGCTTCTTAAAGATGAAGAGTATAATTTATTAATAAACAAAATCAAAGAAAATTTATAAATTACAGTATATAAATAGAAAACTTTTATTTAGAAAGGACAGGCCTTTTCGGGTCTGTTTTTTTTGAACTTAAATGTTGTAATACATATTAACTAATGGTATAGTGTAGATAAGCCGTTAACGTTAACGGGAAATGATGATTTAATGGTTAGGAGGTAAATATGGTAGGAATAAAGGATATAGCAATAGAATGTAATGTTTCTGCAACTACCGTATCCAGGGCATTAAATAATAGCAAAGAGATATCTAAAAAAACAAGGGAGTTTATACTAAAGACTTGTGAAGAAAAGGGATACATACCTAATTCAGCGGCTAGAAGTCTTATTCTAAATAAGACTAATATGATTGGACTTTTAATACCAGATATAACTAATCAATATTATGCATATGTGAGTAAAGGGGTTAGTTCGTATTTAGAAAAAATAGGTTATGGACTTGTGCTCTGTAATAGTGATAGGAATAAAGATAATGAAAATAGGTATATTGATTTTTTAGCACAGAAAAGAGTTGATGGGATAATACTTATTCCTGTAAAGCCCAAAGCAAGTGATTATAAAAAAATTATAGCAAATGTTCCTCTAGTAATGGCAGATAATTATGTAAAGGATTTAGAAGTAAGTTATGTGGGTAATGATAATTATGTTGGTGCTAGAAAGATAGTTTCTCATATGTTAAGGCAGGGGTATAGAAAGATTGGAGTAATACTTGGTGATGAATCATCTACTGCAAGTAATGAGAGATTAAAAGGCTATAAAGATATATTAACTGAGAATAATATAGAAGTTAATAATGATATTTTATTAAACAGTAGTGCAAATTTTGAAGATGGGTTTAAACTAGCTGAAATCCTTATAAATAAAAAGGTGGATGCTATTTTTACTATAAATGATTCTGTAGCAATGGGAGTTATGAAGTATGCTCACATGAATAATATTTTAATACCAAAAGATATTGGTATCGCAGGGTATGACGATATTGAGCAAGCGTCAATGTTGACAGTTCCGCTAACAACAGTTCATCAAAAAAAGTTTGAACTTGGCCAAATCGCAGCAAAGATTTTAATCGCAGAGATTAATAATCATAAGACTCTAAAACAAACAATTATATTACAACCTGAGCTTATTATAAGAAAATCGTGTAATGAATAAACTAGAAATAATTAAATCGGTAGTCTAAGTAATAAAATATAAAATTAATATTAGGAGGAATTGTAATGGAAATTAGGTATGCAAGTCATGATGAAGATGCAAAAAGTTATGATACTACGCAATTAAGGAAACATTTTTTAATCGAGGATTTATTTGTGCCAGGTGAAATAAAGATGGTTTATAGCCATATAGATAGAATAATAGTAGCGGGCATAGTGCCAACAAATAAGGCTCTTGTTTTAGAAGGAAGTAAAGCTTTAGGTTGTGATTATTTTCTTCAAAGACGTGAACTTGGAGTAATTAATATCGGTGGAGCTGGAATAGTAACTTTAGATGGTGAAAAACATGAACTAGGAGCTAGAGACGGACTTTATGTTGGACTAGGAATTAAAGAAATTAGTTTTACAAGTGTGGATGCTAAAAATCCAGCTAAATTTTATATGAATAGTGCCACAGCACATAAAAACTATCCTACAGTAGAAATTAGTTTAGAAAAGGCTAATAAAGTCCAAGCTGGCAGTGATGAAGAATGTAATAAAAGAGTAATAAACCAATATGTTCATCCAGCAGTTTGCAAAAGCTGTCAATTAGTTATGGGAATGACAATACTTAATCCAGGTAGTGTATGGAATACAATGCCTTGTCATACTCATGATAGACGTATGGAAGTATATTTATATTTCGATATGGATGCAGATAATGTTGTGTTCCATCTTATGGGAACTCCACAAGAGACTAGACATATTGTTATGAAAAATGAACAAGCAGTTATATCTCCAAGCTGGTCTATACACTCAGGTGTTGGAACAAAAAACTATACTTTCATTTGGGGTATGGTTGGAGAAAATCAGGAATTTACAGATATGGATGCAGTTTTAACTAAAGATATAAAATAACTTAGCAAATACAAGTTAGCAATAAATATTAAAAGTGATACATTGAATTAAATTCATATGTATCACTTTTTTTATTATAAGAATTATTAGACGGTATTTGAATTAGATAGTATAATAAAAGTATTATTATGTAACATTTTATATCTTATACATAAAAATTATTAGTTGTTTTAAAGGAGTTTAAAATGAAATTAAAGAAGGTAACTAGTGAAAGGTCAATAGGAGGAAAGATTTTTAATAATTTTATACTTATTATATTACTAATGAGTATTGGTTTCATTTTTTCTTTGTATGAAAAAAAAATAACTGCTAAGAATTATGATGATTATACAAATATAAATATTAAATTGAGCACACTGTCACTAGAATTTAGTAATAGCTGGGGTTATTTTGATATGTTTATAAAAACAAAGGATGATAGCAATATTCAAAAATATAATGACTCGAATAATAAAATAAAAAATTTATTGATTGAAATTCAACCTTACATTGAAAAAGATGAAAACAGCAGCATTTATTTAAGAAATTTAAATAACATGTATGATATTTATAAGACTGAGTCTTATCATTTAATGAGCAAAGTTATAAATTTAGAAAGATTGGATCCAAGAAGTTATGATAAATTAACTGAAATAAAGACTTTGTTTACTTATATAACTAAACATTCTGAGTCATTATTAGTGTCATATATGCATTATAGTAATAATGAGTATTCTACTTCTGTGAAAAAGTACAATAATACGGAGAGGAGAATTTACATTGCACTAATATTTATTATATTAGTTAGTTTTGTTTTCACTATGATGATAAGCCGAGATTTGAACAATACGATAGGTAAACTTAGGTCTTATGCGGAACTTTTAACGGAGGCAAAATGGGGGATACCAGATCTTAAAGATCAAAAATATGAAGAGTTAAATAGCCTTGCTAAGGCTTTTGATAAGATGAAATATAGTATTCGAGAATTTATTCAAGAATTAAATGAAAAAGCCCAAATTGAAAATAGTTACAATGCAGAGAAACTTAAAAATACGCAGAAGGACAAATTAATTAAAGAAACACAATTGTCAGCATTGCAATCACAGATGGATCCACATTTTCTATTCAACACTTTAAATACTATTGGTAGAGTAGCAATGTTTGAGGATGCAGATCAAACTGTTAAACTAATAGAAGCTACTTCAAAAATATTGAGATACAATTTGGACTGTAAGGATAAGATGGTAGAATTAAAGGAAGAAATTCGTATGGTTAAAGCCTATGTTATTATACAAGAAACTAGGTTTCAAGATCAAATGAGTTTTATATTTAATATCGACGAGACTTTGGATACTGTTAAAGTACCACCAATGCTTATACAACCTATTGTTGAAAATGCAATAATCCATGGACTAAGAGAAAAAGATAAGGGTGGAATAATACATATTACGGTAGTAAAGGATAAAAATAATTTTATTTTTATAAGTATTAATGATAATGGTGTTGGGATGGATAATGAAAAAATTGACATAATACTAAGTGAAGTAAAAAATAAATCGACTGGACTCGGAGTTTTTAATGTAAAAAAAAGGTTAGAGCTCTATTTTAATAGGAGTGATTTATTTAAGATAAAAAGTGAAAGAGGAAAAGGCACACAGGTAATGATTTCTATTCCTATTGATGGGGGTGAAGATATTGATAAAACTTTTAATTGCTGAAGATGAGGCTTTAGAAAGAAAGGCTCTTCGATTTCTGCTAGAAAAATACTTTTCACAAAGTATTGAGGTTGTTGGTGAGGTGAATAACGGGAGAGATGCGGTAGATATTTCACTTTTACTAAAACCCCAAATCATATTAATGGATATTCATATGCCAATAATGGAGGGGCTCGAAGCCTGTAGCATTATTAAAGAAAATTATTCGCAAACTGAATTCATAATACTTACCGCTTTTAATTATTTTGATTATGCGAAGAAGGCAATACATATTGGAGTAAGCGATTACTTATTAAAGCCTTTTTCAAATGATGAATTTGTAAATTCGATAAACAAGGTAATTAGTAAAATTAATACTAAAAATTTAATAGAAAATAAAAACAATCAATTAAAGGAAACTTATAATAAAATTTCTCCTTACGTAGAAAAGCAAATGGTTGAAAGCATAGCTTATGGGGTGACATTAACTGAGGATCAATTTAATGAATATAGAAATATTTTTGAAATTGATAGTTCAAAGTTTTGTTGTTTAGTATTTAATTTAAATGAAAAAAAATTGTTTGATGAGAATAGCATTGTTTTAATAAAAAACAGATTAAACATATTATTTCCAAGAATTATAGGGGGGTTATGTTTAAATGATATTATATTATTTGTTTTTGATGAATCTGTTGGGAGTAAAATCTTAAGTAGAGAATTTAAAAATTTGTTAGATGATTTGCGCTTGGAGTTTAAATCAAACTATGACATAACGGTATCTATAGGTACTTCTGCTGTTAATGATGGACTTAATCAATTATATCTCGCTTATAAAGAAGCTAAGAGATGCTCTGGTAGCGTAGGGATAGATACACAACTCGGTAGTAAATTGCAAACCAATATTAGCACAGTAGGAAGTGTAAATGAAGTTAATAATATTCTAAGTGGAAAAGTAATAAAGGAGGATTTAAATGGAGCAATAATTGAATTGGATACCATTTTAAGCGATTTATTGATTATAGATGGCAGTTCTAATCCTGTGGTTTTAAAAAAAATGCTTTTACATATTATAGATAGTGTTATTGAGGATATAAATAAATTCACGGGAAAAGACTTCAAAGATTTTAGTAAGGATAAAGTCCTTGAAGAACTTATTAACTTGAAAAAAATTTCAGAATTAAAGAATTGTGTAAGTCTAGTACTAAAAGATCTTATAACTTACATATCGAGCTACAAAAGAAGTAAAAATATTGACGTGGTGGAAAAGGTTAAAGAGTATATAGAAAACAATTATATGAATGATGTAAGTTTAGATAATTTAGCTCACTATATATCTATGAGTAGTTTTTATTTAAGTAGAATCTTTTCTAAAGTGGAAGGCACAAATATTAAGGAATATATAATTAAAATTAGAATGGAAAAGGCAAAGAGTATGCTAATAGAAGGAAAGAAATCAGTAAAACAAATTTCCCTTGAGGTTGGATACTTAGATCAAAATTATTTTAGTAAAGCATTTAAGAAATATACTAATATATCGCCTAAGGAGTACTGCAATTTATAACCTTAAAGTTAAAAATCTCAAATATTAAATTGCATAACTTAAATAAATAAGTTAAGATAACTACAAGTAAGTACAATAATTTAAATAGGGAATGGAAACGATTAATAATTGCTATATTCCCCAAATAATAATAAGGAGGAATTGAATATGATAGTAAGAAATGATGATGTTAAACTTGAGGATTTAGGTAAGGGTGTATCTCGCAAGATACTAGCACAAGTAAGCAACATAATGATGGTTGAGGTGAATTTTACAAAAGGTTCAATTGGTGAAATTCATTCACACGTACATGAGCAAATTAGTTATATTTTAAAAGGAAGCTTTGAGTTAAACATCGATGGTAAAAAGGAAATGGTAAAAACTGGTGATACGTATTATATTAAGCCAAATGCTCTACATGGTGTTTTAGCTTTAGAGGATGCAACTATATTAGATGTGTTTACACCTCGTAGAGAAGATTTTCTAAAATAAGTCTAGCATAACATATTCCCTCATCATCATGTATTTTTAACATGATGATGAGGGATTTTTTAATATGACAATCGATTACATACAATCGCAAGTTATTCTTCTAGTAAAGGTTTTCATTAAATAGTATTATAAGAATATAAACAAGAAAGATTCTTAGGGGGGCAAAAATAATGAATAAAAAGAAATTTATCGCAATATTTTCATGTCTTGTACTAACTGTAGGTGTACTAGCTGGTTGTGGAAGTAAAACACCAACTGCTACAAAGGATGCTGGCAAAACAGCAACTAAATCAGTTACTTTAAGATTATCGGATAATCAACCTGCAGGATATCCAACAATAATAGGAGATCAAGCATTTGCTAAAGAAGTAGAAGCTAAAACAAATGGCAGAATAAAAATAAAAGTATTTTTAGGTTCACAACTTGGAGATGAAAAAAGTACTATAGAACAACTACAATTCGGTGGTATTGATGCAATACGTATAGGAGCTGCACCACTAGCTGAGTTTAATAAACAAATAGGTGCTTTAATTCTTCCTTATCTTTATAAGGATAAAGATCAAATGTTTAGAGTTTTAGAAGGACCAGTAGGAGAGAAAATGTTTGCTAGTTTATCAGCAGATAGCAAAATTGTAGGACTTAGTTGGGTAGATTCTGGAGCAAGAAATTTTTATAACACAAAGAAAGATATAAAAACTCCAGCTGACTTAAAAGGTTTAAAGATTAGAGTGCAAGAAAGTAAACCTATGATGGATATGGTTAAGGCATTAGGTGCATCTTCTACTCCAATGGCTTATGGTGATGTATATAGTGCATTACAAACTGGCGTAGTAGATGGAGCAGAAAACAATTGGCCAAGTTATTTATCATCTAATCATTATCAAGTAGCAAAACATATTACTATTGATGAGCATACAAGAGTTCCAGAAATGATAGCATTTAGTAAAATATCATGGGATAAAATATCAGCAGATGATCAAAAAATAGTAAAAGCAGCAGCTATTGTTGGTGCAAATGTTGAACGAGTTGAATGGCTTAAACAGTCTGATGCAGCTCAAGCTACAATAGTTAAAAAAGGTGGAGTTACAATTACTAAACTAACTTCTGATGAGCAAGCATTATTCCAAAAAGCAGTTAAACCTATGTATACTGCACATCCAGAGTGGAAAGAAACAATTGATGCAATACTTGCAACAAAATAATTAAGGTTTAATAATAGGAATCCGCTTTATGAAATATTTTATATAGATAAAGCAGGTTCCTTCACTTTATTAAAATAAAGGAGTGAAATAAAATTGAATATATTTAAGAAGGTATTAAATAAAATAGACAAAGCTATAGAATATATATGTATGGCAACATTAGTAGTTTTAGTTTGTATAGTTTTCTATCAAGTATTTACTAGATATATACTTGGGTTCACCCCTCGTTGGTCCGAGGAAACAGCTGTAATATTAATGATATGGTTAGGATTTATTACAACTGCAATTGGAGTGAAAGAAGGTACACATTTGAGCATTAGTGCTTTAGTTAACTTATTTCCTAAAATAGCACAAAAAGTAATATTTTATTTTGATGAATTAGCTGTAATGCTTTTCGGAATAATTCTATTTATTTATGGTAAGGACTTAACTATGAGTACGATGGGTTCTACACTTCCAGCAACACAACTTCCGTCAGGTGTTTTATATGCAGTGTTACCTGTTGCAGGAATTATGATTGTTTTTTATACAATAATAAGAATTTTAAATTTAATAACAGATAAACAAAATTAGAGTTGGAGGTGGATTATGGATACTAATACAATAGCGATTATTATTTTACTTGGAGTATTCTTCGGATTACTTCTAGTAAAAGTACCAATCACTTTCTCATTAGGATTGTCAGCGGTTACAACAGCTATATTTTTGCAAATTCCATTAATGTCGATTGTGCAGCAAATAGCAAAAGGAATTAGCTCCTTCTCACTAATTACTATTCCTTTCTTTATACTTGCAGGAGAGATTATGGGGCAAGGAGGTATATCGACTCGGCTTGTTAATTTTTCAAGAGTAATAGTCGGAAGAATAAGAGGTGGACTAGCAATGGTTGATGTTCTTGCTTGTTTATTCTTTGGAGGACTTTCTGGTTCATCAGTAGCAGATACAACATCAATTGGATCTATTATGATTCCTATGATGGAAAAAGAAGGTTATGATAAAGACTTTGCAGTTTGTGTAACGGTAGCATCAGCAACTCAAGGAGTACTTGTACCTCCAAGCCATAATCTAATTCTTTTTTCATTAGCAGCTGGAGGAGTATCAATAAGCAGTCTATTCTTAGCTGGTATTGTACCAGGAATTTTCCTTGGATTATCAGTAATGGTATTTAGTTATTTTATGGCCTTAAAAAGAAAATATCCAGTAAGTGCAAAAATACCTTTTAAACAAAAACTATTCATGTTAAAGGATGGTATTCTTGGATTGTTCACAGCAGTAATTATTATGGGTGGTATTATGACAGGTATTTGTACTGCTACAGAATCAGCAGCTCTTGCAACAGTTTATGCCTTTATAATTACATTCTTTGTATATAAAGATGTACCATTATCTAAAATGGGAGATATACTTAGAAAATCATTAAAAACTATATCAATGGTTATGGGACTTATAGCAGCATCAGCAGCTTTTGGTTGGATGATTGCAATGGTTCAATTGCCAGAGCTTGTAACAAATGCATTAATAGCTGTATCAGACAATAGGGTAGTAATATTTTTACTTATAAATCTTATATTACTTGGACTAGGTATGATAATGGACATGGCTCCATTAATTCTTATTGCCACACCAATTTTATTACCAGTAGTAGTGAAGTTTGGTATGGATCCAATCCAGTTTGGAATAATTTTAATGTTAAATCTTGGTATAGGTTTACTTACACCTCCAGTTGGTTCAACATTATTTGTAGGTTGTTCTATAGGAAATATATCTATAGAGAAAGTTACAAAAGCATTATTTCCATTCTATGGTGTAATGATTGCTGTACTATTAGTATTAACTTTTGTTCCAGGATTGTCATTAATGCTTCCTCATATGTTTAGTTAAGTTAGTTTTATAGATAAAATATAAATTAAAACTAAATCCCTATAGTTACTTAAGTTTAAGTAACCATAGGGATTATATGTTTTTTGGAGTATGACCATAATAATTTATAAATATGTGAATGAATTAGTAACTTTATAAGCTCGCATAGAATTTAAGAGTGATAAGGATTATACTGTAGTAAAATAGTATTGATTAATGAAAAATATAAAAATAATAAACTATATGGAGGTAATTAAATGTCATATTTGCTTAAGTCTTTAGAAAATTGTAAGTTAACATTAAACAATAGATTGGTTATGCCACCAATGGCTACGTCGAAATCAGACCAGAATGGAAAGGTAAGTAAAGATATATTAGATTATTATGATGAAAAATCTCGAGGTGGATATATATCCCTTATTATTATTGAACATAGTTTTATAACACTCGCAGGAAAGGCTAGCGAAAGACAACTTTCCATTGCGGAGGATTGTACAATTGAAAGTCTACAAGAATTATCTAACATTATTCATAAAAATGGATCTAAAACAGTAATGCAAATTAATCATGCTGGAAGTTCAACAAATAAAGAAATTACAGGGCTTAATCCAGTAGGTCCATCAGCTATTATAAATCCAAATTCAAGTATTGTACCAGATGAACTTTCAATAAAGGAAATTAAAAATATAATCTTAGAATTTAAAAATGCTGCAAGGCGTGTTAAGGAAGCTGGATTTGATGGTGTAGAGATTCATTCTGCACATGGATATCTTCTAAACCAATTTTTCTCTCCTTTAACTAACAAGAGAAATGACGAATATGGGGGAGATTTACTAGGTAGAATTAAAATTCATTTAGATATTATTAAAGCAGTACGTGATGTTGTTGGGGATGATTTCCCAATTCTTCTAAGACTCGGTGCTAGCGATAATATGGATGGCGGTATTACAATTGAAGATAGCAAAATTGCGGCGGTAGCTTTTGAGAAGGCCGGTGTAGATATTCTTGATATTTCCGGAGGTTTTTGTAGATTTATTATTCCAGGTAATACTAGTCAAGGGTATTTTTCACCGTTATCGCAATCTATAAAGGAAGTTGTATCTATTCCAGTTATACTTACTGGTGGAATTACAAAGGTAGAAGCTGCAGAAAGTCTTTTATCTTCTAGAAAAGCTGATCTTATTGGTGTAGCTAGGGCTATATATAAGGATTCTAAGTGGGCCCAAAAGGCTATAGAAAGCTTTAAATAGAAATTTTAAAACAAACAAATTAGTCTCTCGTATATAAATAACGGTTATTTAAGCTAAATTATGGTATAATGTAAGGTGAATAGAAATCGTGCATGTATGGATATAATAAACGAGGAACTTTTATTTGTATGTTTCCTGGATGCTTAAGAAGGAAGGAAAATAAAGATGATAATGCTTCAGAAAATATATAAACTTTGTGAATGTTTTGAAAAACAAGATAGAAAAACAGGTATTATGAAATTAATAAATAAGGGCTATAGTGAGAGTACCTCAATTAAATATTATAATATATGGAGAAGGCATTATATGGATTCGAATTGTAAAGATCTTATGGTTTCAGGCATTTACATAGAAACTCGCAGAGAAAGAAAACTTCTAGAAGAGTGCACATTTTTGGAACGTCAAAGATATCTTGAAGCACTAAGTAAAGAGCAACTTATTAAAATAACACAAGCAGTTCTTAAATAATATAAAAGAATATCTATGAAACATTAAAACTAAATAATTCTTAAAATAGACTAAGATATGGTCACTATAGTAACTTAAAAATCAAGTTACTATGGTGATTAATTTATACCTTAAAATATAACAAAAAAATTCTATAATATGGTAATAGTTTGATAGAAAAGGGAGGATTATATACATGGATGTAGAAAAATTAACGGTAAAGGTTCAACAATCATTAAATGAGGCTCAATCATTAGCGGTAAAAAACAACCATCAACAGGTAGATACGATTCATTTATTTGCAGCACTCATAGCTCAAGAGGATGGACTCATTCCTAATATATTTAGTAAAATGGGAGTGGATATAACTAGTTTAAATAATGATATTAAAAATGAACTTGGTAAGATGCCAAAAGTTACAGGGAGCGGTGCTGATAGTGGCTCTGTATATGCTACACGAAGACTTGATGAGGTTTTTGTACGTGCTGAAGATGAAGCTAAAAAATTTAAAGATTCATTTATAAGTGTTGAGCATGTGATGCTTGGACTTATGGATGTAAAAACTAAAGAGATAGTAGATATATTAAAAAAATTCAATATAACTAAAGATGCTTTTTTAAGTGTGCTCTCTAGCGTTCGTGGAAATCAAAGAGTAGATAATGTTGATCCAGAAGGTACTTATGAGGCATTAGTGAAATATGGATCAAATCTTGTGGAGCAGGCAAAAAAGCATAAATTAGATCCAGTAATCGGACGTGATGAGGAAATCAGGAGGGTTATAAGAATACTTTCTAGAAGAACTAAAAATAATCCAGTACTTATAGGAGAACCTGGAGTTGGTAAAACTGCTATAGTTGAGGGTCTTGCTCAAAGAATTGTAAAGGGAGATGTACCAGAAGGTCTTAAGAATAAGATAATATTTTCTTTAGACATGGGAGCTCTTATTGCTGGTGCTAAATTTAAAGGTGAGTTTGAAGAAAGACTCAAAGCAGTTCTTAAAGAAGTAGAAACTAGTGAAGGAAAAATAATTTTATTTATAGATGAAATTCATAATATTGTTGGAGCGGGTAAATCAGAGGGTTCTATGGATGCTGGAAACATGATAAAACCATTACTTGCAAGAGGAAGTCTTCATTGTATTGGAGCAACTACTTTTGATGAATACAGAAAGTATCTAGAAAAAGATAAGGCTCTAGAGAGAAGGTTTCAACCAGTAACAATAGAAGAACCTACGGTTGAAGATTCTGTATCAATACTTAGAGGGCTTAAAGAGAAATTTGAAATATACCACGGCATAAGGATTCATGATTCAGCGATTGTTGCAGCAGCAAAACTATCAGACAGATATATAACAGCAAGATTTTTACCAGATAAGGCAATTGATCTTATAGATGAGGCTTGCGCTATGATAAGAACTGATATTGATAGCATGCCAACTGAAATGGATATGATTAAACGTAAGGTATTTCAATTAGAAATTGAGAAAAAGGCATTATCTAAAGAAAAGGATGATGCATCAAAGAAAAGACTTATAACCCTTGAGAAAGAGTTAAGTAATTTAAAAGATAAAGACAATGAAATGACGGCAAAATATGAAAAAGAAAAATCTAAGATAGTTGAAATTAGAAATTTAAAAGCAGAGTTAGATGTTTCTAGAGGTGATATAGAAAAATCTGAAAGAGAGTATGATTTAAATAAGGTAGCAGAACTTAAATATGGAGTAATTCCAAAATTAGAAGCCCAGATAAAAGAGAAAGAAGCAGACATTCATCAAAATAATGAAACTGCTATGCTTAAAGAAGAGGTAACAGAAAAGGAAATAGCACAAATAGTATCAAAGTGGACGGGTATACCTGTAACAAATCTCGAAGAAGGTGAAAGAGAAAAACTCCTAAGACTTGAAGATGATTTAACAAAGAGAGTAATTGGTCAAAAGGAAGCTGTAACTGCTGTTTCAAATGCGGTAATAAGGGCAAGAGCAGGCCTCAAAGATCCTAAAAGACCTATTGGTTCATTCATATTTCTTGGACCTACGGGTGTTGGAAAAACTCAGCTTGCTAAAACACTAGCCGAAATTCTATTTGAGAGTAGTGATAATATAATAAGAATAGATATGTCAGAGTATATGGAAAAATATTCTGTATCAAGACTTATAGGAGCTCCACCAGGTTATGTAGGTTACGAGGAGGGTGGTCAGCTTACTGAAGCTGTTAGGCGTAAACCTTATAGTGTAGTATTGTTTGATGAAATAGAAAAAGCTCACGAAGATGTGTTTAATATATTTCTTCAGATATTAGACGATGGACGATTAACTGATAATCAAGGCAAGATAGTTAATTTTAAAAACTGTATAATAATCATGACTTCAAATATTGGAAGCAACTATCTCTTAGAAAATAAAGAGAGTGGCGGAATCGAGAAAAGTATTCGTGATAGGGTTATGAACGAGCTCAAGTCTAAATTTAAACCAGAATTTCTAAATAGGTTGGATGATATCATATTATTTAAACCTTTAGAAACAAAGGAAATAGAAGGAATAGTTGATATATTCCTTGCAGATATTCAAAATAGGCTTAAGGATAAGAATATAACTATGAAAGTAACTACAGCTGCTAAAAAACTTATGGCAGATGAAGGGTATGATCCAGTTTATGGAGCACGTCCACTAAAGAGATATATTGAAAATGTTTTGGAAACTTCTATTTCGAAAAAGATTATTAAGGGAGATATAAATGATGGTTCCGTCATTGGTGTAGATGCCAAAGATGATCAAATTGTTATAGAAAAAATAAGTAACTCAATAAAATAATATCCTGATTACTATGTAAGTATAAATCAGAAAGAAAGCCTCAATCTTTAGAAAATATTAAAAATGAAGATTGAGGCATTTTTTATACTTAAAATAGCTCTCTATTGTAAACTAAAATAATAAATACAGTTTACAATAGAGAGCCATTGCTTTATTATATAGTATATACCAATTGTATTGAGGAGGAATATCCATGAAAAACACTAGAAATTTAATCTTAGTAGCTATGTTTGCAGCATTAACAGCAATTGGAGCTTTTATTAAGGTGCCAATACCATATGTACCTTTTACCCTTCAATATCTGTTTTGTGCTTTGGCTGGACTAATTTTAGGCTCAAAATTAGGTGCATTGTCACAAATAGTTTATGTGGCTGTTGGACTTTCCGGTGTGCCTGTATTTACTGAAGGTGGAGGTATAGGTTACATATTTAAACCTACATTTGGATACCTTATCGGGTTCATAGTGGCAGCTTATGTTATAGGTAAAATAAGAGAAAAAGTGTTGGAATTAACTTTTGTTAAGACAATATTTACTCTACTTTCGGGTCTATTTTTTGTGTATTTATTTGGAGTAATATACCTATACATTAGTTATAATTTATATCTCGGAAAGGATATTTCTTTTTATTTTGCATTTTTTTATGGCTTTGTGATTTGCATAGCTGGAGATTTGGTACTAACAGTATTTGCAGCATATATTTCAATAAAACTATTACCTGTTTTAAGAAAAAGTGGATACATCGAATAAAATAATTATAAGAGAGGGGTATTGTATGAGAGTAGTTATTAAGAGTATGGGTAAAAAGGAAAACAAGCTAAATTTGGAGGTTAGAAAAAATGTCTAAGGGAGTATTTATAGTTGGAACAGATACTGACGTGGGAAAAACTATTGTAACTGCTGGAATTATGCATGTTCTGCGAAGTAATGGATATAATGCTACTTATTTTAAGGCAGCACTTAGTGGGGCTATTGAAGAAGGCAATGAACTTATTCCAGGTGATACCAAGCTTGCTTGTGATGTGAGTAATTTGGAAGAAGTTTATGAAAACATAACGCCCTATGTTTATAAGAATGCAGTATCCCCTCATCTTGCAGCTAAAATTGAGAATAAGCCTATTCAAATAGACTTAATAAGACAAAAATACAATTACTTAAAGGGTAAATATGATTATGTTATCGCAGAAGGTAGTGGAGGAATAGTATGTCCATTAATAGATGATGAAAGAGGAGTATATACTCTTGAAAATCTTATAAAGGATTTAAATATGAGTGTTGTTATTGTGGCAAGAGCTGGTGTGGGAACAATTAACCATACAGTACTTACCGTAGAATATATAAAATCATTAGGGATTAATATTAAAGGGATTATAATAAACAATTATATAGATGATCTTCTCTGTAATGATAATATTCAAATGATAGAAAAGCTTACTAAAGTGCATGTTATAGGCAAGCTTAAACATATTGTAAACCTAAATGAGAACAGGATGCGAGCTATAAGAATTAATGCAGAAAATGCTTTTAGTATTAAGACTTTAGAAGGATGCATGGATCAATTATAAAGTGAAAGTTGAGGTAAATAAATGAATAGTTATGTAGAAAAGGATTTGAAATATATTTGGCATCCATGTTCACAAATGAAGGATTATGAGGAACTTAATCCAATAGTTATTGAAAGTGGGGAAGGGGTTTGGCTTTATGATATTGATGGAAAAAGATATTTAGACTGTATATCATCTTGGTGGACGAACACTCTAGGACATAGCAATAAGAGAATTAACGAGGCTATAAAAAAGCAGATAGATAACATTGAACACGTTATATTTGCAAATTTCTCAAACAAGCCGGCTATAGAACTTGCGGAAAAGCTTGTTGATATAACACCAGACAAGCTTAAAAAAGTGTTCTTTTCTGATAATGGATCCTCAGCGGTAGAAATAGCTTTAAAGATGAGTTTTCACTATAACATGCAAAAAGGAAATATTAAAAAGAAAAGGTTCGTAGCACTAAGCGATGCATATCATGGTGAGACATTAGGTGCGTTATCTGTTTGTGATATTGATGAGTTTAACGAAGTATACAAGCCCCTCCTTTTAGATACATTTAGAGTAGAAGGACCAGATTGCTATAGGTGTAAATATGGTTTTAATAGGGAGAGTTGTAATGCAGAGTGTTTTGAGGATATGGAGAAGTGCTTAACTCAAAATCATATTGATATAAGTGCAGTAGTAGTTGAACCTATGGTTCAAGGTGCTGCGGGTATGAAGATTTATTCACAAATTTATTTAAAGAAGCTTCGATATTTTTGTGATATATATGATATACACATTATTGCAGACGAAATTGCAATGGGCTTTGGTAGAACTGGAAAAATGTTTGCTTGTAACCATGCTGACATAAGTCCAGACTTCATGTGTCTCTCGAAAGGGATTTCGGCTGGATATATGCCTATGTCAGTAGTTATGACTACAGATGATATTTATGATTGTTTTTATGGAGATTATAAAGATCGAAAAACATTTATACATAGTCATACTTATTCAGGAAATGCTATGGGTTGCGCAATAGCACTCGAGAACTTAAAGATATTTGAGGAAGACAATATTATAAAAAATAACGTAGAAAAAGGTGAGTTTATAAAAAAACTTACACTGGAAAAGGCAGAAAGTTTAAAGTATGTAGGTGAGGTAAGAAGTATAGGGATGATAACAGCTATTGAAATAGTGAAAAATAAGGAGACAAAAGAAAGTTATCCATTTGAAATGAGAGTAGGATATGAGATTTACAAGATTGCTCTTAAAAAGGGACTAGTACTAAGGCCAATAGGAAATGTACTTTATTTTATTCCACCGTATATTATAAATAATAATGAGATAGAATTTATGGTGAATACTTGTTTTGAAAGTATAGCCGAATATTTTGATCTCAATAGAGAATTAAAATAAACTTAAAGGGGATGGAATTTATGAATATTAAAAAGTTAATGTTGAAATTAAACCTATAAAGGTAGATAATTAGATATAATATGATTTTTTATATCATTTAAATAATAGCAAGCTACTAAAGGAGAAAATATATATGATTAAGTACAAATGGTGTGTATGCGATATGGATGGAACATTATTAAATTCAGATAATGTTATTTCAAAGGATAATGAAGTAGCACTAAAAAAACTCCAGAAGATGGGGTTAGAAGTAATTATTGCATCTGGAAGACTGGATCTTATGGTAAAGACTTATATAAAGCAGTTAAATTTAAAAGGACCTGTTATATCTTGTAATGGTGGACTAGTTAGGAATATTGAAACAGGTGAAGTTCTCTATTCGAAGGTAATGGATAAAATTGCTGTAAAAGAGGTTACAACTTACTGTAATAATAATGAAATAGAGTTTATTATATACACTGCTGATTTAGTGTATTCTACTAAAAACAATCTGGTAGGCAAAAGATATGCGGACCGTAATAAAATTTTATTACAAGATGAACAGATACCTATAAAATATATAGATGATAAAGTGATGGCAAATATTAATGATATAGATGCTTTTAAAGTTTTGTTAGTTTGTGAAAAACATGATGATATTATATTACTACAAAAGCATTTTTCAAAATATGATAATCTTACAGTAGTAAGTTCTGCAACAGGGCTTTTAGATATTATGGCATCAGATATCTCTAAGGGTAAAGCTTTAGAAATATTGTCGAAAAAATTAAATGTAAGCTTAGATGAAATTATGGTTTTTGGAGATAATTACAATGATATAGAAATGTTTGAATGTGCAGGAATGCCTATAGCTATGGAAAATGCAGTAGAGGATGTAAAACTTGCGGCAAAATACATAACTAAATCTAATAATGAGTCTGGAATAGCTTATGCCATAAACAATTACATATTAAAAGAATAAATTAAGATAATAACAGTAACTAAAATAAACGCATTGTACTTAAAAGGTACGATGTGTTTTTGTTTATAGTTTATTATATGGTATATTATATTATAATAGAAGTTGAATGACATATGGCATATCATAGTATAATATATACTATGATTCAAGCAGAGAAATTTTTAATAAGGAGGAGTTTTAAATGAAAAAACAACAATTTGGAGTTTTAGGTATAGCTGTCATGGGCAAAAACCTGGCATTAAATGTTGAGAGCAGAGGAATATCTGTTTGCGTATATTCAAGGAATAGAAATACCATAGATGAATTTTTAATAGAGGCAAAAGGGAAAAATATAAAGGGGGCATATTCTATTGAGGAATTCGTAAATTCTTTAGAAACTCCAAGAAAAATATTAATTATGATTAAAGCAGGATTACCTGTTGATGAAACTATAGATAAATTAATACCTTATATATCAAAGGGTGATATATTAATCGATGGCGGTAATTCGTATTTTATGGATACAATACGTAGAAGCACGAAACTTGAAGAGTTAGGGTTTAAGTTTATAGGAACTGGAGTTTCAGGTGGAGAAGAAGGAGCTTTAAAAGGACCAGCAATTATGCCTGGGGGAGAACTGGATGCTTATAAAATAGTTGAACCTATCTTCACGGCTATATCTGCAAAGGTAGATGGAGAACCTTGCTCTACGTATATTGGAACAAATGGGGCTGGACATTATGTGAAAATGGTCCACAATGGTATAGAATATGGGGATATGCAACTTATTTGTGAGGCTTACGCACTCCTAAAAGGGGTAGCAGGGCTAACAAATGATGAAATTCATGATGTTTTTGAGCAGTGGAACAAAGGGGAACTTAATAGCTATTTAATAGAAATAACTAGTGACATATTTGCTCAAAAAGATAATGAAACAGGGGAGTATATGGTTGATATTATTCTAGATAAAGCAGGTCAAAAGGGAACAGGAAAATGGACTAGTCAAAGTGCTCTAGATCTTGCAGTTCCTATACCTACAATAACTGAGGCTGTTTTTGCACGATGTATGTCATCATTAAAAGATGAAAGAATATATGCAAGTAGTATTTTAAAAGGACCGGATGTTAAATTTAAAGGGGATAAAAAAGGTTTTATAGAAGCTGTAAGAAGGGCCCTTTATACAAGCAAAATATGTTCATATGCTCAAGGATTTGCACTTATGAGGGCTGCATCAAAAGAGTATAATTGGGATCTTAAATATGGAAAAATAGCTAAAATATTTAGAGGTGGTTGTATAATTCGTGCGCAATTCCTTAACAAAATAAATGAAGCATATGAAAACGATGAAAATCTTAACAACTTAATGCTAGATTCATATTTTAGTAATATCATTAATAGTTATCAAAAGGACTTACGATATGTAATAACAACAGCAGTAAATTTGGGAGTACCAGTACCATCATTTTCAAGTGCTTTAACATACTATGACAGTTATAGAAGTGCAAATCTTCCAGCAAACTTGCTTCAGGCGCAGAGGGATTATTTTGGAGCTCATACATTTGAAAGAATAGATAAAGACGGAACATTCCATCATGAATGGATAAGTGAAATGAAATAGTGAAATTTATAAAATGAATGAACATATTAATAGATAAGGTGTTCTAGGAAAAGATAAAGGCCAGTTTGAATATTAAACTGCTTTTTATCTTTTTTTATTTTATACATCTATTGACAATAAAGTTAATTAGTTATATAGTTAATTACATAAGCAACTAACCAATTAGGTTATGGAGGTGTTAATTTGGATTTTAATAATGATGTACCTATATATATGCAGATTGCTCAAACTATTGAGGATAAAGTTCTTAAAGGAATATTCAAGGAAGAAACGGCTATTCCATCTACAACAGAAATATCTGTTAAGTATAAGATAAACCCGGCTACTGTAGCTAAAGGATTTAATTTACTTGTAGATGAGGGGATTATATATAAAAAGAGGGGTGTAGGTATGTTTGTTGTAGCTGGGAGTAAAGAAAAATTAATTGGCATAAGAAAAGAAAAATTTTATGAAAATTATATAGTTTCTTTAATAGAAGAAGCAAAGAAATTAAATATTTCAAGTAGTGATATTGTTAAAATGATCGAAGGGGGGATTTAAAGTGGGTACAATAAAGCTTTTAAATGTAAGTAAAAGATATGGGGATACTTTTGCATTAGATAATATATCATTAACTATAGAAGAAAACAAAATATATGGATTACTCGGAAGAAATGGAGCTGGAAAGACAACTCTTTTAAATATTATAAATAACAGGATTTTTTCAGATAAAGGTGTTATTTCTATAGATGGTAAAACTTTATCAGATGATAAAAATGCTTTAGGTAATATATATTTTATGACAGAACAAAATCTATATCCACAAGCTATGAAAGTAAAGGAACTATTTAAGTGGAGCAAAGAATTTTATCCAAAGTTTGATATGGTATATGCATTAGAACTTTCTAAAAAGTTCGAATTAAATATAAATAAAAGGGTTAAGGAATTATCAACGGGATACGCTTCTATTTGCAAAATTATAAATACAATGGCATCAGGTGCAGAAATCTTAATGTTCGATGAGCCAGTTTTAGGACTAGATGCTAATCATAGAGAATTATTTTACAAAGAACTTATGGAAAGTTATATAGAGAAGCCTAAAACTATTATATTATCTACTCATATTATTGAAGAAGTATCACATTTATTAGAAAGGATAGTTATTATTAAGGATGGTAAAATAATTAATGATGAAAATGTTGAAGAATTACTAACTAAATGCTATAACGTATCTGGATTAAATAAGAATATAGATGAGTATATTAAAGATAAAAATTGTTTAAGCGTAGATGAAATGGCATCTTTTAAATCAGCAGTTATAAGTGGAATAAATGGAGATGCGCAAAAGATAGAACAGAAAAAACTAGGACTAGAAGTATCAAAAGTTGAACTCCAAAAACTATTTATAGATTTGACGAATAATGGGGGTATAAAATAATGAATAGTTATAAACTTGCTAAATATAATATTAAAAGCAGCCTTAGATCAATAATAATTTTTTACTGTATTTTTATAGCTGTAATACTATTTATAACTATAAATAGTACAGGAATCAGTATTAGTGGAATTGAATTTTCATCCATGATATTTCTATTTGTCATGGGGTTAAACTTGTTTAAAGAAAGTTTTTATTTTAGTCAAGCTAACAATATACCTAGAATAGATTATTTTAAATCTTTAGTTATAACTATTTTACCAATAGCTTTAGTCATGTCAATAATAGATGTTATATTAAATAGAATTTATAATATATTTGTAGTATGTCCAACATTGTATGATATGGCTTATGGTAACTTTCCGCGATTTCATGATTATGCAGATACATGGATACAAAATAATAGCATACAAATACTAATAGGGACAGCTACATTTTTGATTGCTTTGTATATTATTGCATTTGCAATAGGATTATTAATTACTATGATATTTTATAAGTATAACAAAACAATGAAAATCCTAATATTTTTAAGCCCTATAGCTATTCAAGCTATAGGGGAAAGTGTTATATACAATTTTCCAGAGTTTGGAGAGAAATCAGGGGCTTTTATTGATAATATATTGGGGATAAGTACAAGAAACTCATATATATGTGTTATAACATTTATATGTTTATTTATAATAACAATGTTTTTTGTTTATATACTTGTTAGAAAAGCTGTGGTTAAAAGAGATTAAAAGAATAAAAAATTAAAAGATAGTACATAAAAGAAAAGTTATTAATTATAAACAGAAGATAAAAAATCTAACTATAAAAGCTGTGAAATTGATTTCGCAGCTTTTGTAATTCAAATAATAGTAAATAGTATATCAAATTTCTAAAAATTGTTTTTTAGTATTATACAAAGACTTATACCCTAAGTTTAAGGATAGAAAAACTGTTACACAAACAGAAGTACAAATTGCAATCATAATAGCTATTTGGTACATAATTGCTGTAGTAGGTAATGTACCAGAGAGCATTTGACCAGTCATCATTCCTGGTAAAAAGATTATACCCATTCCGAGCATTGAGTTTATTGTAGGAATTAATGCTGTTTCGAAAGCATTATTAGCGAATGGCTTCAATATATTTTTGGGGTCCACACCTAAATTTAGTAAAGTATTAATTTTATTCTTTTCTTTGCTTATATCATCCATGAAGGTTTTTATTGCAATGTTTACTCCGGTCATAGCGTTACCAATAATCATACCAGCCAGTGGTATGGTGTATTGGGGGTTAAATATAGATTTACCAACAACTACTGTGACAAAGAAGATTAGAACAAAAAGTCCAGAAAATGTTAAAGAAATCCCAATTGCAATTTTAAAATTATTGTTTAAGTCTTTTCTACTTGTAATTACTCGATGTATAGAAAATGTTATCATAATTATTAAAAAAAATACAGTAAATAAGGGATTGGGATTACTGAAGACATATTGAAGTATGTAACCAACAATTATAAGCTGAATTGTCATTCTTAAACTTGCAACTAAAAGAAGTTTTGTTTGAGTAACTTTTGATTTTTTCATAATTAAAAGTACTATAATTAATAGTAAATAAATAAGCAGAAAGTGGGAAATACTTAGTTTTACAATACCCTCCATGTTTACACCTCCTTAATTATTTCAATTTTATTTTCACAAAATTCTTCAACTATAGTTTTATTGTGGCTTACAATTACGATTTCAATATTTTTAGTCTTGCAGAAATCTATTATATTTTTCATTACCCTGTGCCCAGTTATTTCATCTAAAGCTGATGTTGGTTCATCTAGCAATATAACTTTTGGACATAATGATAAAAAAATTGATATATAAACTCTTTGACGTTCTCCACCAGAAAGGGTAGAGGCATTTTGGTCTAGGGAAACATTTACGCAACAAAGCTGAGTTATGTAATTTATGTAATCACTGCTAGGCATAGCTTTTTGTCTTAATGAATAAAAAGTTTTGAAATTGTCCATTATGCTTTCATTAAAAAGAAAAGGCTCTTGAGAAACTAGGCTTACTTCGCGACGTAAATTAATGGGCTCGTATGTGTCAATTGAAAGCCCTTTATATAATAATTCACCAGAATCTCCATTAATAGATTGATTTAATAACTTTAAAAAGGTGCTTTTGCCAGAGCCGCTTTCTCCAACAATAAAATTAATTTTGCCTTTTTTAATTTTTATATCATTGTAAGTTAGATTGCTATTGTATATAAGTTTACTTGCCTCAAATAATGGTTCATTCATTATAATTCCTTCTTTATTTTTATTTATTTTTTATTTATTTCATTTAAGTCTATTATAACATTTTATGAATAGCTTATAAATTAATACATAATAGTCTAGGTCTTTTAAATCTTATAGTAACAATTGATGAAATTAAATATATAGTGATATTAGACCATTAAAATATAATAAAAGGTTAATTTTATAAGATTATTTAAATTGTTTTTATTATAGGTTATACTGTTAAGGAAAGAAAGAAATATCTTTTAAGGGAGAACAGGTATGAATAAAAAAGCTTATTCAGATATTACATATCCAATACTTGAAATAAACCTAAAAAAAATATATGAAAACGTTAAAGGCATGGTAGACTTATGTAACACCCAAGGTATAAGTATTGCTGGAGTAGTTAAGGGGTTTAATGCAATACCAGAGGTATCTATGCAATTCGTAAATGCAGGATGCACATATATAGCAAGTTCAAGAATGGATCAAATAATTAAACTAAAGGAATATGGGTTAAATAAGCCTTTTATGATGCTTAGAATTCCAATGTTTAGCGAAATAAAAAAACTAGTTGAATTTGCACAGGTTAGTTTAAATTCTGAGATGGAGACACTTAATATGATCCAAAAGGAATGTGAATTGCAAGGGAAAAAGCATAAGGTAATATTAATGATTGACCTCGGAGATTTAAGAGAAGGGGTATATGACCAAGAGGAAGTTATTAACTTAGCAACGCACGTAGAAAACCATCTTAAAAATGTTGAATTGTATGGGATTGGAACAAACCTAGGTTGTTATGGGGCTATAGTTCCAACAATTGAAAATTTAGGAAGACTTTGCAATATTGCTGAAATAATTGAAAGTAAAATAAATAGAAGACTTGATATAATTTCTGGAGGTGCTACAAGTTCGCTGCCGTTAATAATAGATGGTAAAATGCCTAAGAGAATAAATAATTTAAGATTAGGTGAAGGAATATTATTAGCAGAGGATTTAGAGAAATTCTGGGGATATGATATGAAGTATATGCATAAGGATACCTTTGTATTAAAGGCACAGATTGTTGAAATAAAAAATAAACCTACACATCCTATTGGGGAAGTATTTATTGATGCTTTTGGGACGAAACCAATTTATGAGGATAACGGTATAAGGAAAAGAGCACTACTTGCAGTGGGAAAACAGGATTTTGGATTACATGATAAGCTAATTCCACAAAAACAAGGTGTTAAAATTATAGGAAGCAGTTCTGATCACTTAATTGTAGACATTGAAGAGTGCGATATAGAACCTAAATTAGGAGACATACTTGGCTTTTTAATGTATTACCCACCAATGATGTATTTAACTGAAAACCCTAGCATCCCAAAGGTTTTTATATAAAAACCTTTGGGGTAATAAATGATATATATTGACATGAAAAAATATATATGGTAATCTTAAAAAAATCTCTTTGCACTGCATACAAATCTACAGTACAAACTGAGCAGGCGATGAACTTTAAAAAAAGTTCATGGGGCTGGGCCTAAAAGGCAACAGGATGATTATATACCTGTGGGACAGTTTATTGTTCTACGGTTTTTTTATACCCATTACTAGAACATATCTGAAGATTGCAATGCAAAAGAGTTACAAGTGATTCAGGATTTCAATGGAAGATGATGATAATTTTTCAACTATTGTGGATACAATAAAAGATGGTAGACAAATTTATGATAATAAGGAATTAAATCTAACCAATAAATAAAAAATATTTTTGAAAAAACTATTAGGACTTGAGAAAGTCTATAAAAATATTGAGGATATTAAAATTGATTTTACAAATGTGTTTGGAGTTTAAGCTAATATTAAACAAAGGTTAATATTTATAAGATTAAACGGGGGGATTATATTATGCAAACAAGAGCTTTATTTGAATTTTTAGGTTGGGTAACAGTTATATGTTTCGGTATAGCAATTTCAAATTATTTCGTGAAGTTTATTAATAAGAAATATATTAGTAAACTTGGAAAAGAAAAAAAGCCAATAGTAGATCTATATAGAAAGTTAATGAAAATAATTATTAAATATCATAAGCTAGCAGGTACAATAGCAATATTTACTGTATTGACTCATTTTATCATTGCTTTTTCAGCAGGTCGCATTAGTATAACTGGAATAGTTGCAGCATCATTTATGGTCATCATATTCTTTTTAGGTGTTTATGGTGCTTTTATAAATAAAAACCGTAAAGGTAGGTGGCTTAAAGTTCACCGCACTATGGCATTTGTATTATTATTAGCTATAGTAATTCATATTATATAAATATTACTCAAATAACATAATACTAAAAATAATTACTGAGGAGAATATAAATTTGAAAGACAAGTTAGATAAAAAGTATCTTGAATGCGTATTATATGTTGTGCTAGGGGCAACCCTAATATTTATAAGTTATAATGTAGTCTTTAATTTCAAAGTATTATTTACAAATACCATTGGTATAATAAATGCTATAACTTCAATTATATCGCCACTTATTGTTGGTTGTATAATTGCTTATCTACTATATCCGTTATCAAAGATTATAAATACTTTTTTAGTTAAGTCATTAAAACTCAAATATAAGCCACATTTGATAAGCATTCTGCTAACATATTTAGTAGTGATTTTATTGGTTGTTATACTTATTTATAGTATGTATGCAATGATTGGTGGACAAATTAGTAGCAATCAAACCTTATCGGTCATGTTTGCAACTATAACTGATTATATAAAACGATATAATGAACTCTTTGATTATATTAATAGCAAAATTACTCAGAGTGGTCTTTCACTTGATATAAAGGGGTATTTATCTCAAGCTATAACCCAAGTATATTCCTATTTATCGGTCTCTATAAATAGTATTATTATGTTATTTGCAGGTATAGGCAATATTCTTGTGAATAGTTTTATTGGCCTATTTATTTCTTTTTATTTGTTAAAGGACCATGATTTTTTTAAGATGATTTATATAAATTCTGTGGGACTTATAATGAGAGAAAGAAAGTTTAATAGCTTTAATAAAACTCTATTTGAAATTAATGATATTATATCTAGCTTTATAAGAGGGCAATTGCTTGATGGTTTAATAGTTGGCTTAATTAGCAGTATTGGACTATCCGTTATAGGACTTGATTTTGCTTTTCTCATAGGGTTAACAGCAGGTATTGCTAATATCATTCCTTATGTTGGTCCACTAATTGGTTGTATTCCAGCCATTATTATTGGTCTTCTTAGTCCAAATCCAATTATGGCTGTATGGGCGGTTCTATTACTACTTGCAGTTCAGCAACTTGATAGTGCTGTTATATCACCAAAAGTTGTAGGAGATAGTATGGGGCTTCATCCAATATTCGTAATTATGGCAATAACAATAGGGGGTTCAATAGCAGGTATAATGGGAATGCTTTTATCTGTACCTATTGCTGGTATAATAAAATTATTTATAATGAAAATTATAACAAGGCATTCAGAGCTTGGAAACATGAAAGATAAGTAGGTACAAGATACATATGTCTATTTTAGGAATAAAGAAGGAATATTTAGAATCTTGTAGAATCTTATATTATAGTGTATTAATTAACAGAGTTGCACTATAATAAGTTAAAGAAATTAATGTGAAGGAGAAAGAAATGGAGAAAGATAAGAAAATTGCAGTTTTAATTGATGCTGATAATGTGTCTGATAAATATATAAAGTATATCATTGATGAAATCTCGAATCATGGGACACCTACTTATAAAAGAATTTATGGAGATTGGACTAAACCTCAACTAGCTTCATGGAAAAATGTATTGCTTAATTATTCTATAAGCCCAATACAACAATATAGCTATACAACAGGTAAAAATTCAACAGATGCAGCACTTATAATAGATGCTATGGATATACTTTATTCAAATAATGTTGATGGATTTTGTATAGTATCTAGTGATAGCGATTTTACTAAACTGGCAGCCAGGCTTCGGGAAGCTGGTATGTATGTTATTGGTATGGGAGAAAAGAAGACCCCTACGCCATTCATCTCTGCTTGTGAAAAGTTTAAGTATCTTGAAGTATTAGCATCTATGGCACCAAAACATACTGATGTACCTAGTACTAAGGGAACACAAGCTCAAGAAGATTTAAAGGGTGGTATGATAAGTTCTATTAAATTAGTAGAGGCTATTAAAACCATTATAACGGAGATTTCAGATGAAGATGGTTGGGCATTTTTAGGAGAATTAGGTAGTACTCTTAATAAGCGATATCCAGACTTTGATACTAGAAATTATGGTTATACAAAACTTACACCGTTTGTTGCATCTCTAAATATTTTTGAGATTAGGTCAACAAAAACTAGTAATCCAAGTATAAGTCTTAAATACATTAGAAACAAAGAGTAATATTGTATTCTGTAACCTTAAAATAGGTTTTTATTGACAAGTGTCGCTTTTTTTTATATAATTAAATTGTTAAAAGGGAGTAGTTATAACAATAAAGTCAACATACTGGTGTATAAAACACCTGGCTTTATGACCTTAAAGGTAACGAGACTTTTAGCATAATTCTTTTGAATTGTGTTAAGGGTCTCTTTTTTTATTATACAAATAGCGTGAGGATTTTATGCTTATTTTATGCTTGAATAATAATATGAAATTAGTTAAGATTGTAAATAAGTAAGTTTGATAAAGTGTTTTGTTAAAACAAGGCTTAATTTGAAAGTATAAATATAAATAGGGGGTAATTTATAATGAATAAAAAAATGCCAGTATTATTTATTGGGCACGGAAGTCCTATGAATGCAGTACTAAATAATGAATATACAGAGGCTATACGTAAATCAACTCAAAATATACCAAAGCCAGAAGCTATTTTAGTAATTTCGGCCCATTGGGAGACTGAGGGTACATTTATTACATCATCAGATGAACCTGAGCAGATTTATGATTTTTATGGCTTTCCAGATGAACTATATAATCTTAAATATAATCCTACTGGATCTAGAAAATATGCACAGATTGTAGCTGAGGAACTTAAGGATTCGAATGTAATGCTAACAGAAAAATGGGGACTGGACCATGGTGCTTGGGCTGTACTTACACATTTGTATCCTAAGGCTGATATACCAGTATTCCAAATGAGTCTGAATAAATTAGGGGATGAACAGTATCATTATGATCTTGGTAGAAAACTTTCGAAACTTCGTGAAAAAGGAATTTTAATAATAGGAAGTGGAGATATTGTGCATAATTTAGGAATAATGGACTATGATATGAATGCAACTCCATTTGAATGGGCGTCTGAATTCGATAATTACATTTGTGATGCTATTATAAATAGAAAGCATGATAATATTATAAATTATCAAAAAATAGGGAAAAGTGCCAAGTTATCTGTACCTACAAAGGAACACTATTTACCATTACTCTATATAGCTGGAATACAGGATGAAGAAGATGAAGTTAATTTTATATATAAGGGTATACAACATAGTTCTATGTCTATGACAAGTATAAAAATAGGATGAAAACAAGGGAAAATAAGTGGAAAAATATATTTAAATAGACAATAATATCATTTTGTGAAATAGTATATAAATCTAGGAGCGGGAAATATGGAAGAAAAATACAATAATTTGAAAATTGCAGAAAGAGGCGCTCGTATAAGTATTATTGCTTATATAGTACTCTCTGCATTAAAGCTAGGAATTGGATATTTATCTAGTTCAAAGGGTCTAACGGCAGATGGACTAAATAATACAACAGATATAGTTTCTTCACTAGCTGTATTAATTGGATTAAAAATATCGAGAAAGCCAGCTGATGATGATCATCTTTATGGTCATTTTAGAGCGGAGACTATGGCATCACTTATTGCCTCCTTAATTATGATAGTTGTAGGTCTGAATGTTTTATATAATGCAGCCAATTCTATTATCTTCTTTAAAGCGCAGGTTCCAGACTTAAGGGCAGCTATAGTTGGTATTATTTGTGCTGTAGCAATATATTTTGTCTACCGATATAATAAAAAGATTGCTATTCAAATAAATAGTTCAGGGCTTATGGCTGCTGCTAAAGATAATCTTTCGGATGCCTGGGTCGGTATAGGTACATCTGTAGGCATTATTGCTTCTCAATTTGGATTGCCTTGGGTAGATCCACTAGCTGCAGTTCTAGTCGGCATATTAATTGTAAAGACTGGTTGGGATATTTTAAGGGAGGCAACACTTAACTTAACAGATGGTTTCGATAAGGAACAATTAGATAATATAATTGAATGCATAAATGAGGTTTCAAGAGTTAGAAAGGTTAAGGATGTCAGGGCTCGCGTTAATGGAAACAATGTTTTTCTTGATATAATAGTAATAGTTAGTGCAGACTTAAGTGTAGTTGAAGGCCACAATATCACGGAAGAAATTGAAGGGAAATTAGGAAGTGAACTTAATATTACTGAAGCAGTGGTCCATGTAGAACCGGAAATTAAATCAGATCAAGATGGTGTAGAATAAAATCTACACCATTTTTTTAATTCAGAGGATAATTAATGCTCCCTTTTTCTAAATCCATTAGGGGAGACACCCATATATTTTTTGAAAGTGGTGCAAAAATGACTTTGACTATTAAATCCAGATTTAAAAGAAATCATTTCTAGTGGATAAGAAGTGTTGTCTAAGAAATCTTTTGCTGCATTAGTTCTGCATATATTTATGTACTCGCAAAATTTGAATCCAGTACTCTCTTTAAAAAGATAACATAGATAGTTGCTACTGATATGAACATGGTTTGCAACTTTTTCTAGAGTTATCTTTTTTTCAATATTTGAGTGAATGTAGCTCAAAGCATGTTTTATGATTTTATTCTCAGATATTGGTTTACCCTTATGCAAAATCTCAATGTAGCTTTTAATTATTTGTTCTCCTACGGAAATTAAGTCATCTTTAATATGATGAGTATCCATAAGCTTAAGATTTTGATAACATAAATCCTCCAGGTTTATTGAAGGGTTATTGCAAAAATAGGTGTATATAAAGATATTAATTGAATAAAGTAATTTTTTTAATTCATTTGTGTTATTTGATGAAGATAAAAAAACATTTATCTTGGTTGTGTATATGTTAATTGAAGTTTCTAAGTTGTTGTTTCCGATGTTTAGAGCAAGTTCTGTGTGGTTGAGTAAATTTTTCATAATATCTCCTTAATATTTTAAAAAAACATAGTAATAATGTTAAATAAATCTAATATAAAACTATTATAATATAAATAAGAACGATAATCAATATCAATACAAAACAATATAAAATGAATCTTAGAAAAATGCGACTTAGGAGATATGAAATGCTTGGAAAATTATTATCTTTTTTTAGAAATAAAGAAGTATATCATGACATAATTGAAAGCTTAGTCGCAGCGCTTGAAGCCAAAGATGCTTATACGAGTGGTCATTCACAAAGAGTTTCAGATATGGCATATAAACTTTCAAAAGGTTTAGGAATAAAGGGGGTTGAACTTCAAAACATAGACATATCAGCTCATCTGCATGATATAGGAAAGATAGGAGTTCCAGACAAAGTTTTAAATAAAAATGGAAAATTATTGCCTCACGAGTGGGAATATATAAAGATGCATCCTAAAATAGGTTTTGATATTTTAAACAAATCAAAGGGATTAAAGTCTATAAGCGAAAATGTTCTCTATCATCATGAGAGGTGGGATGGTAAAGGATACCCAAAAGGACTATCTGGAATTGATATACCCCTCGGGTCAAGAGTAATTGCAGTATGTGATTCTATTGATGCTATGACGTCTGTAAGGCCTTATAGACAGGCTATGGGGTTTGAAGAGTGTATTAAAGAAATTACTATTAATTCGGGTTTAATGTTTGATCCTGTGATAGTCCAATATATTGAAGAAAATATAGATACAGTAAGAAAATTTTTAGAGCCTAAAAACACTATATTCTAGACGGTGTTTATATAGATGAGAACAATAGTTATATGAATGTACATAAAATTATATATGAGGAGGAAAAGAATATGAAAAATGTAGTAGTTATTTATTGGAGCGGAACAGGAAATACAGAGGCCATGGCTGAGGGTATTGTGGATGGTGCAAAAAAAGTTGAAGATGTTAATGTTAGATTAATTAATGTATTTGATGCAAAAGCGGAGGATGTAATAAATGCAGATGGTGTAGCTTTGGGATGCCCATCTATGGGGTCAGAGCAACTTGAGGAAGGAGAAATGGAACCATTCATTGAATCAATTGCTAGTATCGTAGCAAGTAAAAACACAATACTATTTGGTTCTTACGGATGGGGTAGTGGAGAATGGATGGATAGTTGGCAAGAAAGAATGGAAGGGTATGGTGCAAAGCTTATAGCAGATGGACTTATAATTAACAATGATGCTGATAAAGAAGGCATTGAAAAGTGCAGGGAAATCGGTGAACTTTTAGCAAAAGGTTAATTTAAAATAAAATTAGTGGAGGATGCTTATGGGGTTAAAAGAGTTAAGAGGATTACTTGCTATTATAAATGATTATGATGATTTGGAGTATTTGTTTTCAGTAATAATACGAAATGCAGCACCAACTATAAAAAAGCATAAGACATCCTCTTTAATTAATTTTAGTAATAGTAATAGAAACTTAAACAACATATGGGAAAAATATAAAAATGAAGCGAAAGAAAAACTAGATATTGATTACTTTGAATTAAAAAAGGATACAACAAATACATTTGTATTATTTTATAATAAAGAAAAAATGGAGTTAAGTATAAAAGATAATAAAAACATGTTATTTCTAAAAAGGTTTGGATACACTGAAAATATGAATATAAAGCAGTGTTTAATATTGTTAGGGAAAAGATTCCAGGAAATGTGTCCTCATGAGATTGGAATATTTTTGGGATATCCGTTAGAGGATGTAGTATCTTTTGTTGACTGTCCAAATGAGAAGTGCAAGATGGTTGGTTATTGGAAGGTATATCATGATATTGAAAAAGCTGAAATTATCTTTAATAAATATAATGAGATAAAAGCTACTATTATAAAATTAATGATAAAAGGTATGAAACCAACTGAGTTACTAAAGCAAGCACAATAAATTGGTGAATTTCGTATCCAGTTAATATATATAATGTTATAATCAAATAAATGAAAAAGCTGTGAAGTGTTACTTCGCAGCTTTTTATGTTAAAGTAAAGGGTGATTTAGCTTTAAATTATTAATAAATATCAGTTTTTTAGATGATAATTTGAAATTAAAATCGAACAAACCAATAAAAACAGAATATTTCGCCAAAAGGCATAAAAATCATGTGACATTTTGGAAAAAACGAGTATAATTAATTCAATACTAATTTACGATGTTAATATAGTTATAAAATAAGTTCAAGTATGGTATAAGCTAATGAACTTTTTTATAAAAGGTAATATAGGGTTGCCTTCTATAAGTTGTAATTCATAACTTTTTAAATTAAGACAGTAGGGGGTAAAAATTATGCAAGTTAAAGTTTCAAAGTTTGGTGGGAGTTCATTATGTGATAGCGGACAATTTCAAAAAGTAAAAGACATTGTTTTATCAGATGATATGAGGTGTTATATTGTACCTTCAGCTCCAGGCAAGAGAAGTAAAAGTGATTATAAAATTACAGATCTTTTGTATTTGTGTCATCAACATGTTGAAAAATCGCTGCCATTTGATGAATTATTCAAATTAATTGAAGAAAGATATATTAGTTTGTGTAGTGAGTTAAAGCTTTCCATTAATATGTTAGAATATTTAAGGATACTTAAGGAAAAAATAATTGATGGTGCTTCAGAAGACTATGTTGCAAGCAGGGGAGAATATTTAAATGCATTAATGCTTGCTGAGTATTTGGGGTATGAATTTGTTGATGCTGCTGAGCTTATTGTTTTTACAAAAGATGGACGATTAGATGAAAAAGCAACATACGCTGCTATAGATATTAGATTATCAAAAGTTAAGAAAGCGGTAATTCCAGGATTTTATGGCGCGTCTAGGGATGGAAAGATAAGAACCTTTTCAAGGGGTGGTTCTGACATTACCGGGGCAATAATTGCTAAGGGGGTAGGGGCAGTAGTTTATGAAAATTGGACTGATGTGTCAGGTTTCTTAATGGCGGATCCAAGCATTGTTAGTAACCCTAAACCTATTAAAGAGGTAACATACAAAGAACTTAGGGAATTATCATATATGGGGGCACATGTTTTTCATGAAGAAGCAGTTTTTCCTGTTAAGAATGAGGGAATTCCGATAAATATAAAAAACACTAACAAACCAGAAGAAAAGGGAACATTTATTTTAAATGATAAAATAGAAGTAAAATCTGGAAATATTACAGGTATTGCAGGTAAAAAAGATTTTACAGTAATTGCTATAGAAAAGACGCTTATGGATAAAGATATAGGATATTGTAGAAGGGTTCTTACAGTTCTTGAAAGTAATTGTGTAGCATTTGAGCACATGCCATCAGGCATAGATTCAATTTCACTAGTAATTGATGATTCTGAACTGGAAAATAAAACTGATAAAATATTAGAAGAAATTGAAAAACAGTGTAATCCAGATTCAATAATAGTACATCCTAATATGGCATTGATAGCAGTTGTTGGAGAGGGAATGATAAAGACCAAGGGGATATCTGCTAGAGTATTTAGTTCGTTAGAAAAAGATAATATAAATATTAGAATGATAAATCAAGGGTCCAGTGAGATGAGCATAATTGTTGGCGTAGAAAACGAAGATTTCGAAAGGGCAATAAGGGCAGTGTATAAGGCATTCGAAAATTAAAGCATTGAATGAGGAAGTTATATTTAAGGAGGAAATTAATATGGAAAAGGTAAAGATAGCAATTTTAGGTTTTGGAAATGTTGGAACAGGCGTATGGAAGATATTACAAGAAAATCGGAAAGAAATAATGAAACGGTCAAATTATGATATAGAGGTAGCTAAAATACTAGTCAGTGACATAAGTAAGAAGAGAGAAATTGAATTGCCTAAGGGTGTATTAACAAATAATATTGATGATATTATTAATGACGATAGTATAAAAATTGTAGTTGAACTTATTGGTGGACGTGGCCAGGCTAAGGAATATATGATAAGAGCTATGAAAGCTAAAAAACATATTGTAACTGCAAATAAATTAGTTGTTGCAAACTGGGGCGAAGAGTTATTTAAAATAGCTGAAGAAGAAAATGTTCTGTTTTATTATGAGGCAAGTGTGGCTGGTGGAATACCAATAATACGAGAAATTAATGAGAGTCTTACGGCTAACCGAATTGAACAGATAATTGGAATTATAAATGGAACAACTAATTATATATTAAGTAAAATGACAAACGACGGAATTAGTTTTGATGAGGCATTAAAAGAGGCTCAAGATAAGGGGTATGCTGAGGCCGATCCAACATCTGATGTTGATGGCTTTGACGCTGTATATAAGCTTGCTATAATGGCTTCGCTATCATTTGGAACTAAGGTTGATCATGATTGTATTTACAGGGAAGGTATAAGAAATATAAGCGCTGTAGATATAGAATATGCGCAAAAGTTCGGTTATACAATAAAACTTTTAGCAATAGCTAAGGAAGCAAATAATAAGTTAGAGCTTAGAGTTCATCCAACGTTAATACCATCAAATCACCCAATGGCAAATGTAAATGATGCGTTTAATGCAATCTTAATAAAAGGAAATGCAGTTGGAGAACTAATGTTATACGGAAAAGGAGCAGGAGATTTACCAACTGGTAGTGCAGTTGTAGGTGATATAATATCTATACTTCGAAATAATGTAAAGCCTTCTGATTTAAAGGCTATTAGTGGTGAGGAAGATTTTAAAGAAGTTAAAAACTCGGATGAAAACGAATCAGAATTTTATATAAGGCTTAATGTTAAAGATAGGGCCGGAGTTTTAGGAGATACGGCGAAAATATTTGGGAAAAATAATGTTAGCATCACATCCCTTACTCAAGATGTAGTTCATAAAGAGTATGTATTACTAGCATTTATTACACATAAAAGTTCAGAAAGAAATATAAGAGAGTCACTTAAGAAAATAAAAGAACTAGAATATGTTAATGAAATAGAAAGCATAATAAGAATAGAATCATTTAATTAATATTATAAGATGAACAAAACAAAACAACTAACAATTTGTTAGTTGTTTTTGTAAAAAGGAGTATAAATAAATGAAAGATCAAATTATTAAGCAAGTTAATAGTATAAAAGAAAAACTATGGGAAATAAATGATTTCATTTATTATAATCCAGAACTTGGGAATGAAGAATTTAAGGCTACTGACAAATTAACAGCTTTATTATCAGAATATTCTTTTAAAATCGAAACTGGAATAGCAAAAAGAAAAACTGCATTTAAAGCAGTATATGACAGTAATAAAAAAGGTCCGACTATTGCTTTTTTATGTGAATATGATGCACTGCCAGAAATAGGACATGGTTGTGGTCACGATATGATTGGCACAATTAGTATTGGTGCGGCGATAGGTTTAAGTAAGGTATTGGAGGAAGTAGGTGGAAAAATAGAGGTTTATGGAACTCCTGCTGAGGAAACAAATGGTGCGAAGAGTGACATGGCAAAGCAAGGAGTATTTGACAATGTTGATGTTGCTATGATAATACATCCATATGGTAAAACATGCAAAAGCGGGCCTTCACTCGCAATGGAAGCACTACAGTTTGAATTTACTGGGAAGTCTAGCCATGCATCAAGTTCGCCTGAAGAAGGAATTAATGCTTTGGATGCTGTTATATTAATGTTTAATGGCGTAAATGCTATAAGGCAGCATGTAACGTCTGATGTACGGATACATGGGATTATAAGTGAAGGGGGCATCGCTGCAAACATAGTACCAGGTAGAGCAGTTGCAAAATTTTATGTAAGGGCTCTTAAGAAAAGTTACTTGAAGGAAGTAATTCAAAAGGTGAAAAATATTGCGAGTGGAGCAGCACTTATGACTGGGGCAACTCTTGAAGTTAGTTTATACGAATCACCATTTGATGATATGAACACAAATGAAAACCTGTCTGAGACGTTTAATGATAATTTGAGAAGCCTTGGTATAACAGATATTAACCCACCAGAAAATATTGGATCTTTAGATATGGGGAATGTAAGCTATATTGTACCGTCAATTCATCCGCTACTTGGAATAGGTAATCCAAACTTAAGTTTACATACAAAGGAAATGGCTAAAGCAACAATAACAAATAAGGCACATAATGCTTTAATTATAGGGGCTACAGCGTTAGCATTAACAGGATATGATGTTATTACTAATAGAGATTTGCTTTCTAAGATAAAAGAAGAGTTTATTCAGAGTACAACAAATCTATAAACAAATTTATATTTAATAATTTAAATTGATACTTTTTAGCATTGAAATTAAAAAAATGATGCTAAGAAGCTTTTTTTTTACACTTAAACCTTGAATATTTATTTCAATACAGTTTATAATAAAGGAAGTGTATTAAACATATTAAGTGTATTAAATATATTAATCTTTGGGAGTGATAATTTGAAGAGAAGTGAAAAAATCTATGAGTATATTGCTAAAAAAACAGAAAAATTTAACCGTGAAATCTTAGAGGAAAAAATCGGGTTTAGCGCAACTGAAATTTCTCAGAGTTTAGATATTTTAAGAAATAACGTAAGTATGGAATTAAATGAATTGCTTAGACAGGATAGAATAATAAAAATAAAATCTAGACCTGTGTTATACGTTGATAATGCTTGCTTAGAAAGAATTTCGGATAAAAAGTTGCCAGTTGGTCCAATAGAAGTGAAAAATTTAAATGAGTTATTCCTTAAAAAAAATGAAACTAGCCAGGAAGAATGTCCTTTTGATAAACTTATTGGAGCAAAAACTAGTCTTAAAAATCAAATTGAACAGGCAAAAGCTGCAATACTTTATCCTCCAAATGGTTTGCACACATTAATTGTTGGTCAAACAGGAGTGGGTAAAACCTTGTTTGCAAATATGATGTACAAACAAGCGAAGTATTCGAAAAAATTAGATGAAAAATCACCATTTATAGTATTTAATTGTGCTGATTATTATAACAATCCTCAACTTTTAATCTCACATCTGTTTGGACACATTAAAGGAGCATACACAGGTGCTGATAGCGAAAAGGCTGGAATTGTTGAAAAAGCAGATACAGGTATATTATTTCTAGATGAAATACACAGATTACCACCAGAAGGACAGGAAATGTTGTTTTATTTTATGGATACAGGTATGTTTAATAGATTAGGTGAGACAGAGAGAAACAGAAAATCCTGTGTTTTAATAATTGGAGCCACTACGGAGGATCCCAATTCATCACTACTAAAGACATTTGTAAGAAGAATACCCATAATTATAACTATTCCCAACTTTGATAAAAGGACAGCCAGTGATAAAGTTGATTTTATCAAATTTTTATTAGCCAATGAGGCACATAGAGTAAACAAAGTAATAAAAATTGAGGATGAAGCAGTTAAAGCAATTATTGGAAGCACATCTTATGGAAATATTGGTCAGATGAAATCAAATATCCAACTTATTTGCGCTAAGGGCTTTTTAAATAGTATCAATAATAAGGATTTTATAGAAATAGATTTTAAATCCTTGCCTTCAGATATTAAAAGTGGATTATTTTATTTAAGTGGCAAACGTAAAGAAATGGAAGAAATATCTGGATATTTAGATTCGCAACTAATAGTTACTCCAGAAGGGCACAGTGTATTAATTGAAAAAGATCCTTATGATCCACCTTTTAATTTATACAAGATAATAGAAGATAAGGCAGCAATACTTAAAAAAGGAGGTGCGGATGAGGAATATATAAACAATTTTATTACAACTGATATTAATGTGCACATTAAATCCTTTTATAACAAGGTTAAAAGTGATGAGGATGGTAGAAGTAAAATATTAAAAATAGTAGATGAAGATATTCTTGAATTCTCAGAAGAAATAATGGACATGATTGAAAAAAAGCTTGATAAAACACTAACTGATAGATTTTTATATGCATTAAGTCTACATTTAAGTTCATTTTTAAACAGATTAAGTAATCATCAAAATCTTAAGTATAAAAATATAGAGGGCATAATAGATGATAAACGTACAGAATTTAATATTGCAGTAGACGTAAAGGGAATGGTTGAAAAAAAATATAATGTGGTTGTTCCAAAGATTGAAGTTATATATCTTACATTGTTAATCAGTTCCATTACGGAGGAACAAACAAATCAGCATGTGGCAATAATTGTAGCAGCACATGGGAGCAGCACAGCAAGTAGTATGGTTAATGTGGCAAGGCAGCTTCTAGGGGAGGGTGTAATCGAAGCAATAGATATGCCACTCGAAGTTAGTCCTACTAAAACGTTGGATGAAGTTATTGAAAAGGTTAGGGAAATAGACATGGGTAAGGGGGTTCTATTACTTGTGGATATGGGTTCACTTGTTAACTTTGAGTCTATAATAATGGAAAAAACAGATATAAAGGTTAAGACACTAGATATGGTTACCACCTCATTAGTATTAGAAGCCATAAGAAAAGCGACTATTTTAGATATGAATTTAGATTCCTTATATAATTCTCTAAAGCAATTTAGAGGATATTCAAAGATTGAGGAAGAAGATAAAGGCATTAATGAAGACGATGCAAATAAGAAAAAGGCAATAATAACAATATGCGCAACTGGCGAGGGGACTGCAGTAAAGCTAAAAGAACTTGTGGAGAACATTGTTAGAAGTACAGATGAAAAAGAAATTGAAATTTTACCAATAGGCATAAAAGACATAAAAAAGGAAATAATAAAAATAAAAAATAACTATACTATTATAGCTTCTGTTGGTATAATAAACCCTAAAATTGAAGCGACCTTTATCTCTCTTGAAGAGCTAATTAGCGGTAATGGTGAAAATGTTTTAATGAGTATAATACAGAAAAAAAACTTTAAAATTGAAAAAGGCCATGAAAATACAGTAGTTAAGGATCTATGTGAAGACAGTTTAAATCAATTTTTAACTTATTTAAACCCTTCTAAAATAATAGGATTATTGTATCAATTCGTAAATATTTTAGAAGAAAAAACAAAAATAAGCTTTAACAATTCAACCAAAATAAGAATAATGGTGCATGTAGGTTGTGCTCTAGAGAGAATGATAATAAAGGATGGGTTAAAGTACAAAAGGGAAAAAGCTAACATAGATTCACACTTGGTAGAGATTATTACAGGGGCAAATAAAGTATTTAAAGATGCAATAAACATAGGTTTAACGGAAGATGAAATATTATTTTTAGCAGAAATGATAGAATAGAAAATAGTATGCTGATACACTTCTTTTTTTGATACACTGTTTATTAGTGAAAAATTAAAATTTGTATTAAAACTATAGAAGAAGTGTATCAGTATAAAAGAAATAAAAAAGATTTGAAATAAAAAAATGGCTATTTATAAACATTTCACACAAATATAATAAACAATACACTATTTTGGCATGGCAATTGCTATATGTAATAGTAAGACAACTTAGATGAAAATGCGGATAAGGAGGGTGAGTTATAATGAATATAGTGCTTGCAAGAATTGATGACAGATTAATACATGGTCAAGTAGCAACAATTTGGTCAAAAGACACAAAATGTCAAAGAATAATTGTATGTAATGATGATGTAACAAAGGACTCAATTAGAAAGACACTTTTAGAGCAAGTTGCACCTCCAGGAATTAAATCAAGTGTTGTAGGAATTGATGAGGCAATAAGAGCTTATAATATTCCCAAATACCAAGATGATAGAGTGTTGTTTCTATTCACTAATCCGACTGATGTTGTAAGAATGGTTGAAGGTGGAGTAGCGATAAAAAGTGTAAATATTGGTGGTATGTCATTTAAACAAGGAAAGAAACAAATAACTAGTGTAGTATCAGTAGATGATACAGATATTAAAGCTTTCAAAACATTAAATAAAAAAGGCATTGAACTAGAAATAAGAAAAATTTCTTCAGATTCAAAAGTAGATTTAATGTCAAAACTATAAGATTTAATGGGTTTTAGTTGTAATCGTTACGATTGCTTGTAATGAGCTACAATAATTTTGGTTACAGGTTTTTTTAAAACTTTTATATAAATTTTACTGTAACAAATAAAAAATAGGAGGTATAAAAGATGGTAGGAATAATTCTTGCTAGTCACGGAGAATTTGCTAAAGGCATATTGCAATCTGGTGCAATGATTTTCGGAGAACAAGAAAACGTAAAAGCAGTTACGTTGATGCCTAGTGAAGGTCCTGATGATGTTAAAGCAAAAATGAAAGACGCAATCGCATCCTTTGACAACCAAGATGAGGTTTTATTCTTAGTTGATCTTTGGGGTGGTACACCATTCAATCAAGCGAATAGTCTATTTGAAGAACATAAAGATAAATGGGCAATAGTAGCTGGTATGAATCTACCAATGGTAATTGAAGCTTATGCTTCACGTTCTTCAATGGAATCCGCACAGGAAATTGCGGCTTATATCTTAAAACCAGCTAAAGAAGGAGTTAAAGTTAAGCCTGAGGAATTAGAACCAGCAGATAGTGGTAAATCTTCAGAAGCGACCGCTGGAAAATCTAATGCAGGTGCACCTGGATCATTCGAATATGTTTTAGCTCGTATTGATTCTCGTTTACTTCATGGACAAATAGCGACGGCTTGGTCAAAAGATGTGCTACCTACACGAATTATTGTTGTGTCAGATGCAGTAGCCAAAGATGAACTTCGTACGAAATTGATTACACAGGCTGCGCCTCCGGGTGTTAAAGCTCATGTTGTTCCAGTTAATCAAATGATTAAACTTGCAAAAAATGATCAATCTTTTGGTGGACAACGTGCATTACTTCTTTTTGAAAATCCACAAGATGTACTTCGTGCAGTAGAAGGTGGAGTACCACTTAAGACAATTAATATTGGTTCTATGGCTCACTCTCCTGGTAAAGTTCAACCAAACAAAGTACTTGCTTTCAATCAAGACGATATTGATACCTTCAATAAGCTTAAAAAAGCTGGACTTACTTTTGATGTTCGTAAAGTTCCAAATGATTCAAAAGGAAATATGGACGAAATTCTTAAAAAAGCACAAGTGGAATTAAATAAACTGAAATAATTTAATTATTTAACTATTAAATGAAAAAGGGGGATTAATAATCATGGATATAAATATAATCCAAGTGATATTAGTCGTTATCGTGGCATTTCTAGCTGGTATGGAAGGTATCTTGGATCAATTTCAATTCCACCAACCAGTAATTGCATGTACGTTAATCGGCTTAGTTACAGGTAACTTACTACCATGCCTAATTTTAGGTGGTACTCTTCAAATGATTGCTTTAGGTTGGGCAAACATAGGTGCTGCCGTAGCACCAGATACAGCGCTTGCATCTGTTGCATCTGCAATCATTCTAGTTCTTGGTGGTCAAGGTACAGCAGGAGTTCCAGCAGCTTACGCTATTGCTGTTCCTCTAGCAGTTGCAGGGCTATTATTAACAATTGTTTGTCGTACCATTGCCACAGCATTTGTACATTTCATGGATGCTGCTGCTGAACAAGGAGATTTCAGAAAAGTTGAAATGTGGCATATCATTGCTATTTGTATGCAGGGTGTACGTATTGCAATTCCAGCAGCTTTAATTTTAGCAGTTGGTGCTGGTCCCATTAAGACAGCACTTGAACTTATGCCTACTTGGTTAACAGGTGGACTCGCAATCGGTGGTGGAATGGTGGTAGCTGTTGGTTATGCAATGGTAATCAACATGATGGCTACAAAAGAAGTATGGCCATTCTTTGCAATTGGTTTTGTGCTTGCAACTATTTCACAAATTACACTTATCGGACTAGGGGCAATCGGTGTATGTGTGGCTCTTATTTACTTAAAGCTTACTAAACAAGGTGGCTCAGGTAATGGTGGAAGCTCAAATACTGGTGATCCATTAGGCGATATTATAGATACTTACTAAGAAGGGGGAGAACACGAAAATGGCAAATAAATTAAAATTAACAAAAAAAGATCGTATTTCTGTTTGGTGGCGTTCAACTTTCCTTCAAGGTTCATGGAACTACGAAAGAATGCAAAACGGTGGCTGGGCATATGCATTAATACCCGCAATCAAAAAATTATATAAGACTAAAGAAGATCGTGCAGCTGCACTTAAACGTCACTTGGAGTTCTTTAACACTCACCCATATGTAGCTTCACCAGTCATTGGTGTAACATTAGCATTAGAGGAAGACCGTGCAAATGGTTTACCAATCGATGACATAACTATTCAAGGTGTTAAAGTTGGTATGATGGGTCCTTTAGCTGGTATCGGAGATCCAGTTTTCTGGTTTACTGTTAGGCCAATTTTAGGGGCATTAGCTGCTTCTCTTGCTATGGCTGGTAACATACTTGGACCAATTATCTTTTTCCTCGCTTGGAATGCTATCCGTATGGGATTTACATGGTATACACAAGAGTTTGGTTACAAAGCAGGCTCTCGTATTACCGAGGATGTATCAGGTAATTTACTACAAGATGTTACAAAAGGAGCATCCATCCTTGGTATGTTCATTTTGGGATCATTAGTTAACAGATGGGTATCCGTTTCATTTGCACCAGTGGTATCAACCGTTAAGTTAGCTTCCGGTGCCTTCATTGATTGGAGCAAAATCCCTGCTGGAGCAGAAGGTATTAAACAAGTGCTACTACAACAAAAAAGCGGCTTGTCATTAACGCCTGATAAGGTTACTACATTACAAAATAACTTAGATTCTTTGATTCCTGGAATTGCAGGATTAGGATTGACATTACTTTGCATGTGGTTGCTTAAGAAGAAAGTATCTCCAATTACAATTATTTTTGGGCTGTTCGCAGTGGGTATTGTTTTCCACTTAATCGGTTTAATGTAATATTTTTTAATCAACCTGGGCTTCTGGCCTGGGTTTTTTTATTACTAAAACTGTTTTTGACGGTTATGCCTTGAGGCACTTGATTATTTCATATTAAGAATGTATATTATAATCAACAATGATTTATTAATTAATAGAAACAAATGTGTGTATAAATAGAAAAGAGGTAGATAGTATGGTTCAATCACTCAATACAAAGGTGGATTTAGTAATTGATGCAACATGGCTTACAGGCTCTACAGATTATGGAAAAATTATGATCGGCGACAAAGGTTTTGAGTTTTATTGTTCTCGTGACTCTCGCAAAAATGTTCAAATTCCTTGGGAAGATGTTGACAAGGTCATTGCGTCCGTAATGCTAAAAGGAAAGTGGATTCCACGATATGCGATTAAAACGAAGAAAAATGTTAACTATATTTTTTCTTCTAAAGATCCAAAAAAAGTGCTTCGTACTATTCGAAAATATGTTGATCCAAATAATATGGTTAATTCGTTAAGCTTTTTTGATGTTGTAAAGCGAGCTGTGTTATCGAGATTTAAGAAGAGTTGATTAACTAAAGTCTCCTGATTCTATAAGCAACGGGTTCATTTTTGAGGTGATTTTGATAAAATAGCATACTACTTAACATGTTAATTAATATTATAATTAGCATGTTATTTTTTATTGATAATTCTATATTTATCTCCATCTCCATAAGACTATGGAAGCATATTTATTATGTACTATTTGATATGCTAATAGATATACTACAGTAATAAATTGTATTTCAAAAATATAGAAAACATGTTATAATTTAAATGGTATTATCGATAAAAAATAGATTTTTCGGAGGGGATATTAATGGATACTAGAACTAAAATAATTCTTATTATGGATATTATTGCTTTTTTAATGATGTCCAGAAAATTATATACAGTAAGCCAACATGGAAAATTTATTATAAACACAAGCAAAAATAGACTTTGGACCAACATTGGGACTATCTTTTGGGCTTTGATGATTATCATATGGTGTATATTAGGGTATCTTCATTATATGGATAACACTTATAATAATATTTTAATGGACATATTTTGGATTGAAATCTCAATTTATAATATAATAAGGGGTTCACATAGTTCAGAGATAAGAGAAAATGGGATATATGGCTCTGGAAACTTTTATAAATGGTCTAAAGTTCAAAGTTATAGTTGGATATTACCAACTACTATTAAATTTGAAGTCAGTACATTTTTCAAAACTAATTACAGTTTTGAATTTACCATAAAAGAAGAATTAAAAGCAAAAGTAAATGAAACAGCACAAAAGTACGTTCTTTAAAGCTGAATTAAGGGAAGTTGAAAATTTTTAAAAATTGTAAAATAGAAATAAGCAGAAGGTAGTTAAACCTTCTGCTTATTTCTAGTTACGCTGGAGAGAGAGGTCATATGAGGTGCACTATTATTCACATTTGAATAATCTTCTTGCAAATTTAACAGTTTGTGTCGCGTCTTTTGCATAATAATCTGCGCCTATCATTTTTGCATACTCTTCATTTAAAACTGCGCCTCCAACAAGAACAGTGCAATCAAGGTTATTGTCACGAAGAGCCTTTATTGTTTCACCCATGCTTCTAACAGTGGTGGTCATAAGTGCACTTAAACCAACTAATTTAATATTACCACTACGTACTGCCTCAACAACTACATCCTCATGTACATCTTTTCCAAGATCTATTACATCAAATCCATAATTTTCGAGTAGAATTTTAACTATATTTTTACCAATATCGTGAATATCTCCACGGACAGTTGCAAGAACAATGGTACCTTTACTAATTTTTTTCTCTGTACTTGCCATCATTCTTTCTTTAATTATCTGGAAAGATTTTTTTACTGTCTCTGCAGATTGTAACAATTGAGGAAGAAATATTTCTCCACTTTCATATTTTTGACCTACAATATCAAGAGAAGGGATTAAATAGTTATTTACAACTTCCATTTCAGTCATAGTTTTTAAAAGTTCTTTTGTTATTTTTGAAGCTTCTTCCTTCATACCATCAATAATAATGCTCTTTAAATCTTTATTTGTAGTAATTACTTTACTTGTCTGTTTTCCCTCAAAGGTTGAGTAAATATCTATATATTTTTTTGACGCAATATCGTTATTCCATAAAACGTTAAAGGCATTAATTGTGGACATCATATCCTCAGATAGAGGATTGAGTATTGGTGCATCAAGTCCAGCTGTTAATGCAGCAGCCAGGAAGGTTCTATTTAGTATTCCCCTTTGAGGCAAACCAAAGGATACATTACTTACCCCAAGAGTAGTTTTAACCCCTAGTGTGCTTTTGACAAGCTGCACGGCTCTAATAGTTTCTTTAACCTCGCTTTGTTGAGCAGAGGCAGTTAAAACAAGACAATCTATTATAATATCTGATTTATCTATTCCGTATTCTGCTGCTCTTTTAACAATTTTTTGAGCTACTTTAAGTCTACCTTCAGCAGTTGATGGAATACCATTCTCATCAATGGTGAGTCCAATTACACATGCACCATATTTTTTAACTATAGGAAATACTGATTCCATTATTTCATCTTTACCATTAACAGAATTTATTAGAGGTTTGCCATTATAAATTCGAACCGCTGCTTCAATTACATCAGGCCTAACACTATCAATTTGAAGTGGAAGATTAACAACACTTTGTAGTTCTTTAATGACTTCAACCATAACAGCAAGTTCGTCAATTTCAGGAAGACCCACATTAACATCTAGTATATCTGCTCCTGCATCTCGTTGATTTATGCCTTCTTTAAGTATATAGTCCAAATTATTATTTTTTAATGATTCTTTAAGCTTTTTTTTGCCTGTAGGATTTATTCGCTCACCAATAACTCTTATATCTTCTCCAAGTACTACGGTTAGGGACGGTGAACTAACAGCTGTAAATTTTTTAACATCACGTTTTATAGGTTTCAAATCTTTTAACATATCAGATATATCTTTTATGTGCTGATTTGTAGTTCCACAGCAACCACCGAATATTGTAACACCCATCTCTGCCATGATTTTTGCGTATTGTGCAAATTCATGTGCATTAACATCATAAAATGCTTCTCCGTCTTTAAGTTTAGGAAGACCAGCATTAGGTTGAACTATAACTGGGATACTTGAGTACTTAAGTATTTCTGTAATTATTGGAAGCATTTCATTTGGGCCGAGAGAACAATTTACGCCAAGTGCATCTACTCCAAGGCTTTGAATTACATTAACCATAGTTATTGGGTCCGTACCAGTTAATGTTCTTCCATTATCCTGATAAGACATTGTACATATAACTGGCAGATTACTATTTTCCTTTGCTGCAAGAATAGCAGCTTTGGCCTCATAAATATCTGACATTGTCTCAATGATTATTATATCTGCGCCTTCCCTTGCACCAATTATTATTTGCTCTGCAAAAGTGTCATAGGCATCATTAAATGATAATGTTCCAAGTGGCTCCATCAATTGACCTATGGGCCCAATATCAAGTGCAACAAGTTTATCTTTAGCAGCACTTCTTGCTATCCTTACAGCACTTCCAACAATATCTTCCACACTGTATAATGTATTTTTAAGTTTATATCTATTTGCACCAAAGGTATTGGTGGTTATGACATCACTACCTACACTTAGGTATTCTAAATGTATTTTTTCTATGATTTCTGGGTGCAATATGTTATAACTCTCAGGTAATTCACCTCTTTTAATTCCATATTTTTGGAGCATTGTTCCCATAGCACCATCAAATAATAAAAAATCATTAAAATTTATTTTTTTATTCACAACATCCACCATCCTTTCTGAATTCACAACCTACATTTTTACAACTTGCGCATCCAGTATGCTTTTTTAAATTTTTAGTCCTACTAAGGCCTATAAGTGCGGTTACAGATTTCCTTGGAAGCATTATACTATTTTCAGTAATAGATAGTCCTATCTTTTTATATGCATTCAATACATTTAGTATTTCTGCTCCATTATCAATAGCGAAGTCTCCATAACCTGGACTATATCTAGTTGTAATATATAGATTATCTTTTAATGCGTTTTTCATGATTTCATCTTGGAGCTCATCACAAACATACTCTATTGCTGTGCTTGCGCAGGCATCCATAATTACACCTTTTGTTATATCAAATCTTGAGTAGTAGGCTAGTCGGCTATCCACAGCCGTTCCGAGAGTCGCAGCCATAACGACGCACTTGTCAGAGTTTATTAGAAGATCTTTTATATCCTTATCTTTTAAAACTAAAGTGCTACCTAATAGAAAAAGAAAACCATTTTTTCTTTCAATATCAAAAATTTCATATACTGAACTAGCTTTGCTTATATCAATTATTTCTTGAATGCATTCATCAATCAAATTTGTCATGTTTTTATCTATTTTTTGGTTTTTATATCCCAAATATCTTAAAACTTCATTTTTATCGATTTCCATAGTAGCCTCCACTTAGTTTTATACTAGAATAAGGTATAAATACAATAATTGCAAATATTATATTTATTAATTACATTAAATAGGCCTAGGTCTGCATTGACATTTATATCTGTATGAGTTACAATAAAAAAAATAATTTAATAAATTTCTTATTTAGAGAGGTGGAGGGACTGGCCCTATGAAACCCGACAACCGACATTTTTTTGATGTAACGGTGTCAATTCCTGCAGAACATAGTTCTGAATAATAAGAAATCAGTTTTTTACTTGTAGTAATACAGAAAACTGCTTTCTTACTTGAAGGCAGTTTTTTTAATAGGATCAAAAATAAAAAAAATTATTAGAAAATTTGAATAATTAAAAAGATTTATACAATAAACAATAAAGGAGTGTTAATATGAAGTATATCGTAGTACTCGGTGATGGAATGGCAGATTATCCAGTTAAGGAACTAGATAATAAAACACCTCTTCAATATGCAAAGACGCCTGCTATGGACTATATGGCAAAGCATGGTTTGCAAGGCTTAGTTAAAACTGTACCAAGTGGTATGCCAGCAGGAAGCGATACAGCAAATATGACTGTTTTTGGATATGATACAGCTGTGTATTATAGTGGTCGTTCACCTTTTGAGGCAGCAAGTATGGGGGTGCCAATGTTAGATACAGATGTTACATTTAGATGTAATTTGGTAACAGTATCGGAAGGCGAGCCATATGAGGAAAAGATCATGCTTGATCATAGTTCGGATGAGATTACAACTGAGGAGGCAAGGGTATTAATAAAAGATTTAAGTGAGTATTTAGAGACTGAGTCTATTAAGTTTTATCCAGGGATTAGTTATAGGCATTTAATAATATGGGACAAGGGTCCTTACTCATGGACACTTACACCACCTCACGATATACTAGGTCAAAAGGTAAAAGACTATATGCCGAATGGGATAGGTAGCGAGATATTCGATTCAATGACAAAGAAAAGTAATAAATTTTTATTGAATCACGATATAAATAAAGAGAGGGTCGCAAGAGGACTTAAACCAGCCAACTCAATATGGATTTGGGGAGAAGGAAAAAAACCACTCTTATCTAGTTTTTATAAAAAATATAATTTAAAAGGTTCAGTAATTTCTGCAGTTGATTTAGTAAAAGGAATTGGAATGTGTGCAGGAATGGATATTATTGAGGTAGAAGGTGCCACTGGAAATATTCATACTAACTTTAAAGGTAAAGCAAAAGCAGCTCTTGAAGAATTGAAAAAGGGCAATGATTTTGTTTATGTTCATATTGAGGCTCCTGATGAATGTGGACATAGATGTGAAATAGAAAATAAATATAAAGCTATAGAGTTTATAGATAACCAGATAGTACAGGTTATTAAAGATGAGATGGAGAAATTAGGTGAAGATTATAAAATGATAATACTTCCAGATCATCCAACGCCTCTATCTCTTAGGACACATACAAGTGATCCTGTACCATTTTTAATATACCAGAGCAATGATGAAAAAGAAAATGGGAATGACACTTATAATGAATTTACGGCGAAAGAGACAGGTTTGTATTTTCCAGAAGGATATAAGTTAATGGACTATTTTATAAAAGGCGAAAAATAAGAGCAACTAATATAAAAGTTATAAATGTAATCTATAAAAGATGAAGTGGGAGGAATAATATTATGAAGCAAATATATTATAAGAGTACACGTGGAAATGAAAAACTAGTGAAATCAGCAGAAGCTATTGCAAGAGGTCTTAGTGAAGATGGTGGTCTTTTTGTACCAACATCAATACCAAAACTTACTGCAAGCCTTGAAGAATTAAAAGGAATGGATTATAAAAAATTAGCATTTACTATAATGAAGGAATTTTTAACTGATTATGATGAAAAAGATTTATTAGAGTCTATAGACAAGGCATATGATAAAAAATTTGATACACCAGTTATTGCACCACTAGTAAAACATGGAGAAAATTATTTTTTAGAATTATATCATGGACCAACTTTAGCATTTAAGGATATGGCTTTATCAATATTACCTTATTTATTAAAAAACGCAGTGAAAAAATTAAACATAAATAAAGAAATGGTTATTCTTACTGCAACATCTGGAGATACAGGTAAAGCAGCACTTGAGGGTTTTGCAAATGTAGATGGTACAAAAATAATAGTATTTTTCCCACAAGAGGGTGTTAGCGAAATTCAAAAGAGACAGATGCTAACGCAATCAGGGGATAATACCTTTGTCATAGGAATTGAGGGAAATTTTGATGACGCTCAAAATGGCGTTAAGCAGATGCTTACAGATGATAGCCTTATTAAGAGATTAGATGATAATAATAAAATGTTCTCATCAGCTAATTCAATAAATATAGGAAGGTTAATCCCTCAGGTTGTCTATTATTTTTATGCGTATACTCAGCTTTGTAACAAGGGGGACATAAAAGCAGGGGAAGAGATAAATTTCTGTGTTCCTACTGGAAATTTCGGTAACATATTAGCAGGATATTATGCAAAGAAAATGGGACTTCCAATTAAAAAACTAATTTGTGCTTCAAATGAAAATAAAGTTTTATTTGATTTTATAAATACAGGTACATACGATAGGGTACGTGATTTTGTAATTACAATGTCTCCTTCAATGGATATATTAATTTCAAGCAACCTTGAAAGACTTTTATATGCTATTAGTGGGGAAAATACATCAAAGATAAAAGAACTTATGGACAAGCTTAAAAAAGATGGTAAATATGAGATTGATGATAATATGAAAGAAGAGTTAAAGGACTTCTTCGGAGGTTATGCAAGCGAAGAGGATACAGCAAAAGCTATAACTGAGGTTTATAAAACTACTAATTATGTAATTGATACTCATACTGCAGTCTCTTATGCGGTTTATAAAAAATATTTAGAAGAAACGAAGGATACTACAAAGACAGTTATCGTGTCTACAGCAAGTCCATATAAATTTACGCCTGATGTTATGAAATCAATAGATGCAAAATACTTTGGTTTAAATGATTTCCAATTAATAAAAGAACTTAGTAAATTAACAAAAGGTGATATTCCAGTGGGTATAAAGGATTTAGAAACAAGACCTATACTTCATAAAACTGTTTGTGAAAAAAATGAAATGCAAAAACAAATTGAAAAGATTCTTAATATTTAACAATATTTCAGAAGGAGATTTTCAATATTATAATAAATCAAAAAAGTACAGTGATTAATGGTGCTTTATATAAGGGTTTAGGAAAGGAGAATTCAACATGGAAAAGGTTAAAATAGCGATTTTAGGTTTTGGTAATGTAGGTACGGGTGTATGGAAAATATTGCATGAAAATAAAAAAGAAATTATGAAACGTTCAAATTATGAAATAGAAGTTGCCAAAATACTTGTAAAAGATATAAATAAAAAGAGAGATATTGAAGTAGACCCTGGAATATTAACAGATAATATTGATGATATTATTAACGATGAGAGTATAAAGATAGTTGTTGAACTTATTGGTGGAAGTAGCGAGGCTAAGGACTATATGATACGTGCAATGAAAGCAAAAAAACATATTGTAACTGCTAATAAATTAGTAATTGCAAACTGTAGCAAGGAATTATTTAAAATAGCTGACGCAGAAAATATATTATTTTATTATGAGGCAAGCGTAGCTGGTGGAATCCCAATAATACGTGAAATTAATGAGAGCCTCACAGCAAATAGGATTGAGCAGATTGTAGGAATTATAAATGGAACAACTAATTATATATTAAGCAAAATGACTTTAGATGGGAGTAGTTTCGATGAGGCATTAAAAGAGGCTCAAGATAAGGGCTATGCGGAAGCTGATCCGACGTCTGATGTTGATGGTTATGATGCTGTATATAAGCTTGCCATAATGTCTTCACTAGCCTTTGGAACAGAAGTGAATCATGATTGTATTTATAGAGAAGGAATAAGAAATATAAGTGCTGTAGATATAGAGTATGCTAAAAAATTTGGCTATACTATAAAACTTTTAGCAATAGCAAAGGAGATAGATAACAAGTTAGAGCTAAGAGTACATCCAACCCTAATTCCATCAACTCATCCTATGGCAAATGTAAATGATGTTTATAACTCAATTATGATAAAAGGTAATGCAGTTGGAGAGTTAATGCTGTACGGAAAAGGAGCAGGGGATCTGCCAACAGGAAGTGCAGTTGTAGGGGATATAATATCAATACTTCGAAATAATACAAAGCCAGTTGACCTAACAGAGACAGCATGCGTGGTTGAATTTAAGGAAGTGAAGAAAGCTAGGGAAAATGAATCTGAATTTTATATCAGACTCGATTTTAAGGATAAGGCAGGGGTTTTAGGAGATACAGCAAATATATTTGGAGAAAATAATGTTAGCATTGTATCAATTACTCAAGATGTAGAGCGTGGTGATCATTCCTCACTTGCATTTATAACACATAAAAGTGAAGAAAAGAACATAAGAAATTCACTTAATAAAATAATACAATTAGATAGCGTAAATAATGTGGAAAGTATAATAAGAATAGAATCATTTAATTAGTATTAAATTAAAAAAATCCTCCTGTAAATGATATATCATTTACAGGAGGATTTTTGTAAATATGAGGTCTATCTAATTACCTATTGCTTCACCTTTTGAAGTGATTTTTAAATCGTATATTTCAGGTGATCTATTTCCTTTAAAAGTTACACTATTTTTAAGTTCATTATAGCTTACAGTGTTTGCTACTATATATAAAGGTCTATTTTTACTCTCCTCAGAAATTCTTGCAATATATTGTCCCATAATAGCCATAAAACAAAACATTAGGCCGAACATCATTAAGCTAATTGAAAGAATTAATCCTAAGTTTAATATAGCGTTTTTATTAATCATTGAGGTTACAATAGTACCAATTAATAAAATAGTGCCTATTAATCCAGTAAATGCTCCAAAGTAGCCAGCAAATATTAATGGCTTATAAGAAAAGGAAGTTATTCCATCAAAAGCTAATGTAAACATTTTTTTTAGAGAATATTTTGTTTCACCAGCAAATCTTTCTTTACGTACAAATTCTACAAATGTTTGTTTATAACCAATCCAGCTAACTAAACCTCTTATATATCTGTTCTTTTCTGGCATTGAGTTTAGAGCATCGCATACTTTTCTGTCGATAAGTCTAAAATCTCCAGTATCAACTGGAATATCTATACTCGTCATGCTTTTTAGTAATCTGTAGTAGGCAGTAGATGTAAATTTCTTGAAAAAGGTTTCGCCAACTCTTTTGACTCTTTTGCCATATACTACATCGTAACCTTCCTTCCACTTTGATATCATGTCGATTATAGCTTCAGGAGGATCTTGAAGATCGGCATCTATTACAATAACAGCATCACCTATTGCCTGATTCATTCCAGCAGTTATAGCAGCTTGATGTCCAAAATTTCTTGAAAAATTTATAAGCTTTATATTTTTATCTGCCCTACATATGTTTTCTGTTTTATTTCTTGTTGCATCGCGGCTTCCATCATTAACAAATAAAATTTCATATTTTCCTTTAGTACTATCCATAACAGATTTTAATCTTTTGTAACTCTCATCTATAACTAGTTCTTCATTATACAAAGGTACTACTACTGAATAAATAATGCCATTACTCATTACTATCATTCCCTTCAAATCAATTTTTTTAATTAATTTTCAACGTTTCTCTATAATTAAAAGTATAAGGGGAAATTGTAGCATCAGTATCAAATCAATATGTGAACTTTATGTGATAATTCATATAAGTATTGTTTATTCTTAAATAAAAAGGCTGCCTATGATAGGCAGCCAATTAAGCTAATGAGGTAATTTGATATTTGTTAAAATCAAGCTAATATTGTTAAACAATTCTGAAAATAGATACGGTTCCAATAGGTCCAACTAGACCTACCAATACTATACTAATAGGCCCACCTGAATTGTTAACAAATCTGAAAGTTTCTCCCGCTGTTGCTGCATAAATCCTATTAGAGCCAGTTATTAATGGATTTGTTGCTGTAACAGATATACCGGCAACGATACCACGTAGGGATGATACTAAATCAATCTCTATAGAAACTGTTCCAGGATTTGGAGTAACAGCGATTTTCCAGTCGATTACATATACACCTGTTGTATTAACTGTAAATACACCTGTTGCTGGATTATAACTTAAATCAGGTCCAACAATAGCTACATTATCATAAATAATAGTGCCTCCAACTGGAATCGATAATCTATTTGTTGTGATGACACCATTTGCATAGGAATTAAAACTTGGACCAGTAGCTCCAGTTGAACCAGTAGCGCCAGTAGCACCGGTTGCACCAGTAGGACCAGTAGCACCAGTAGATCCAGTAGGACCTGTTGGGCCAGTAGGACCAGTAGCACCAGTAGGGCCAGTAGCGCCAGTAGGACCGGTTGGGCCAGTAGGACCAGTAGCACCAGTAGGACCAGTAGCACCAGTAGGGCCGGTTGGGCCAGTAGGGCCAGTAGGACCAGTAGGGCCGGTTGGGCCAGTAGGGCCAGTAGGACCTGTTGGGCCAGTAGGACCAGTAGCACCAGTAGGGCCGGTTGGACCAGTAGGACCAGTAGGTCCAGTAGGACCGGTTGGGCCAGTAGGGCCAGTAGGGCCAGTAGGACCAGTAGATCCAGTAGGACCGGTTGGGCCAGTAGGACCAGTAGGACCAGTAGCACCAGTAGGACCAGTTCGTCCAGTAGGACCAGTTTCACCAGTAGGACCAGTAGGACCAGTAGGGCCAGTTCGTCCAGTAGGGCCAGTAGGTCCAGTTGGGCCAGTAGGTCCAGTTGGTCCAACTATACATTTCACACAATCGGGATGGCAAGGATCGCAAGGGTCGCAACATTTGTGTTTGTCACAGCCATCGTGTTTGTCACAGCAATTGTGTTTGTCATCAGAATGTTTTTTTTCTTTAATAAAATAGTCATAAGTTTCATCTTCTTTATTTTTACTCAATATATACACCTTCCTTATTATTAATACTCTATTTATTTAAAATGCTTGTATTTTCTTTTATTTAGAATGCTTGTACTTTTTATTTAAAGCTTGTACTTTCTTTATATAGTATGCAGATACTTTGTTTTGTGTTAAACATATATATTAAAAAATATAGATTAGATTATAATCTATATTTTTATATAATATAAGTGAAATAAATATATTTATAAACTTTCTAAATATATTTTATGATTGTTTAATAACCTTTCATCATTAGGCGCAAGCTTAACCGCAAGCTCTGAGAATTCTATTGCCTTATCTATCATATTTAAATTATAGCATCCTAATGCTGCCAAATCATAAGGAGTATAGTCCCAAGCATTTGCATCGTTAGCAAATGTAAATGATTTTTCCTTGATTTTTAATGCCTCAGTTGCATAATAATAAACACTAGACCAATCCGCCTCTCTGTAAGCTAGTAAAGACAGGTCTATATATGGCTCCCTCGATAAAATAGATTCACTTATTGCCTTGTGGAACCATTTTTTACTATTTAAAAAATCTCCCTTTTCACAATATGATTTTCCAATAAATCTCATGGAAGATGATCTTTCATCTTCCCAATTTGATGTTGGTAGTGCTAAATACTTTTTTAAGGTTGAAATACAATCGTCCCAGCTACCTTCAAACATATATTCGCGGCCAAGATAATATAGATTTCTACTACTGTTAGGGTTTTCTTCCATAGCCAATTTTAATAATGGAAGATTTAAACTTCTGTTTTTTGATACGTCTGGATAATGATTGTACACCAGGCCTTTAATATAGACTTCTTTTTCCTCTTTATCACCTATATATTCTAAAATTTCATGTGTTGGATATATCCATTTATATCCGTGTCTTGCATGAATTCTTGACCAGGTATATTGTACGGCTGGTGAGCCATCTGCATTAAAGCTCCAATTATACAGATATGAACCTCTTGTGGTTTCTTTATTCCATGAATTTTCTAGACAATCTCTCCAACCATCCTCTATAACATCATCAAGATCAGAGGATACACAAATATCTATATCACCTGGAATAAATTTTAAACATTCATTTCTTGAGTAATCAAATCGAAATGGAGTAGCAATAAGCGAATAAACAATAGCACCTCTTTCTTTTAGCTTGTTAATTGTATCATCGGTAGAGCCTGTATCTACAACTACAACAATGTCAGCGTTTTCGACATGATCCATCCAACGATCAACAAATTTTTCCTCGTTTTTACAGATTGCATATACACAAATTTTATATTTATTACTCATGTAAAAACCTCCAATTAAACAATTAGTTATAATACATTTCATTATATGATTATAAATAATTAGCGGTGACATAGCATTGCTCGTAATACATTACACTTATTCTAAAAAAGAAAAAACAACCAACAAATTGTTGGTTCAGGTTGTTTACAAACCCAGTATAATTTTTTATTGTACTGGGTTTTTATATGCAATTATGCGATAGCATTTTGATTTATAGATAAATTAGTAACATGCAACAGGTTTTTAGTTATAAAATAAAAAAACATGGAAGATAGTAGGCTAGCTATCTTTTTCATATTTTGCACTGCTGCTGTAAGCAGACACTGCTCTTGCACATTTTCTAATCCGCGCATATGGCAATAGCGAAGCCCATGCAGTTGTTTAGAATCTGCGAAGCTTCGCTCTATAGTTTCTTTCCTTCTTCTATATATATTTCTACCCTTATCCGTTTTGGTAAACTTTACAACATCTTCTTTATACATTTCCCAAACATGTCTTCTAACAGTTTTAACCTTACTTTTATCAGAAAAACATTGAGTTCTATTTGGGCATTCTTTGCAATCTTTTGCATTCCCAACATACTCTTTATATCCATCTCTAGTTGTCGTTTTATAATGCAAAGCCCTTAAGTCAGGGCAAACATATATGTCCTTCTCTTTAACATATTGAAATTTATTTTTAGTGTACATTCCTTTTGTATGTGGAGACCTTCTATATCCCATTACAGATTTTAATTCTCTCTCAAATAGTTCTTTACATATAAGATTTGTAGCATAACCAGCATCGGCACCAACATATTTTGTATTAAAATTAAATTTTTTTATTTGCACATCCAATCTATCGATATAAGGATCAACATCATTTATATTTCCAGGAGTAACATAAACATCAGTAATTATATTGTGTTTACTGTCCACAGTTCTGTGATCTAAATAGGAGAAGCCTTCCGGCTTGCCATCTCTCATCATATATCCGCTGTCGGGGTCAGTTGTGCTAACTTTAATTTCTTTTATTATGGTAACAGGTTCTTTCACTTTCAAAGGTCTTTTACCGTGATTTATTCTATCTTCCTCTACAGCTTTATTAAGATCAGCTACATATTCTTTAGGTGTTTTTTCAACTTCAATTTTCACAAGCTTTCGCTTATTAGCATTTGCTTTTAGGTGTGTAGAATCTGTGTAAAGTATTTTACCAGTTACCATCTTAAGATTTATAGCCTTAAATACGACTTCGTCAAATATTTTTTGGAACACGTCAGTTCCTTTAAATCGTCTACGTCTATTTTGGCTAATTGTTGAATGATCTGGAATAACATCAGTAAGGCTTAGTCCTAAAAACCATCTATAAGCTACATTTACTTCAATTTCCTTTACAAGTTGTCGCTCAGATTTTATTCCAAATAGGTATCCAATAAACAGCATTTTGAAGAGTAAAATAGGATCTACGCCAGGTCTTCCATTATCTAAACAATAATATTTTTGAGTCAATTCTCTTATGAAAGAGAAATCCATGTATTTATCTATATTTCTGAGAATATGGTCTTTAGGAACTAAATCCTCTAAATATACCATTTCTAATTTTTGTTGTGTGAAGTTCTTTTCATTAATCATAACTAAACCCTCCGAATTATAAAGTTTGTATACTATATATATTCGACATTGATGTTGTAAAATCCTTTTTGAATATGAAAAAAAACACTCCAATTTTAAATTAGAGTGTTTTACATTTTATGTTTGTCAACAGTCTGAACCAACAAATTGTTGGTTGTTTTTTAGTTACTTTGATCATTAAGTAAATGAATTCTAAATGAGTAAAGCAAATCGATTATAACTATAAATAATACTACAGAAGCTATGATTATAAAATTAGTTGATGTGTTATATAAAAAAGGTAGATAACATACTAATGAAATAAAAGGCATTAGTATGGCTATATAAAATTTCTTTGGGAAGCAAAAGGCATATAGTAGTGAAATTATGTCTGCCATAAAGAAATACCTCTCATGCATTCTTGGTAACAAAAATGGAATAATTATAACAAACAATAAGGATAATTCTATAATATTCTCATATTTAATGATTTTTATATATTTAATACCTACATAAAATATGAAAAGAACAACCAAAAGTGTAAATACAATTCCAATATTACCTATAAGGGTTGTATTGCTAAAGATATTACTAGTGAACCATTGGTATATTGAGGGCGCGTTATATGTTAAGTTTTTATATTCACTAGACTGGTTAACATAAGTAAGCAAAATATCTTTTAAGGGTCTACCCACAATTACACTAGGTATGCTTAGAGCCAAGTAGGACATAGGTAAGAGCAGTAAATGATATATTTTAATCTTATTCTTAATTAATAAGATACCGAACAATGGTAGTAAAAATATTGCTTGGAGTTTAAAAGATAATGCAATTCCATAAAATATCAATGATGTGATTGGCTTTTCACGTAATATATAATATATAGAACCAATAACAAAGGAAGTAAATATTATGTCGCATTGAGCCCATACAGATCCATTAAATATAACTGTAGGAATGAAGAGTAGAAGTCCAAAAGCTAGGTATCCAGCCTTTTCATTTCTATATAAAACATTAACAATTTTCATAACGAAAAAAGCAGCCATTATTTCAAAAACAAAAGATATCATTTTTACATAAAACAACTTATTTATACTTGTATATGTGCCTAGTGTTAATAAGTATAGATAGGGTGGGGAGTAATCACCCAGTGAATTTTTTAAGGCGCTAAAGCCGCCACCTGTTTTTATAGTATCAAACCAACGGCTTACAAAGGCAGTATAGTCTCCGCTTGTAAATGGCAGGCCATGAATTCTAACAATTAAAGCAAGCCATATAATACATGCTAATATAAGAAATTTTTTAAGAAATTCTTTCTTGTTATCCATAAATCTCCTCCTGAACTTAGTTTACTGACTTTTGGGAATCTCCACTTGGAGGATTTCCATTAGGTTTAGTACCACTTTTATTTTTAAAATCACCTTGAGGTCTTGTACCATCTTTTTTGCCCCAATTACCTTGTGGCATTTTACCATTTCTACCTTGAGGGGAACTACTACTTGTTGCATGGCTTGTGGTATATTTGTATGCATATACAAAGGTTCCCATCATGCCCGAAAGAGTTATTATAAGTGCTAAGACTAAGATTGATAAATTCTTTTTTATTTTCATTGATGTACCCTCATCTTTCTTGCTCCTTTAAATTTTTTAGTAAAAGCAGATTCTATATGTTTTCATACAGAATCTGCTTTTTAAAATAAGGTTAATTATAATTAATATTATTTTGTAGTATCAGCACCTTTTAAATCATATAATGCCTCAGATGTTTGACCTCCAAATCTTTGAGTCATTGAATTTGATGTTTTTGCAGTTGCTGCCTTAGTAGTTGTAGTATCTTTCCATTTACTCTCTGCAACTAGTGTGCCGGCTTTTTTAGCCCATGTCATAATATCGCTAGTTGAGCCACCACCGCCACCTTGGCCTCCAATCATTACATATCTAACTCCGCCACTTTTAACTAGTGCTTTAAACTGAGCTAGTGTTATTGCTTTATCAGTTCCAAAGAAGCCCCAAGTCATTACAGATTCACCAGTTTTAATTATTATATCTGATGCAATACCGCTAGCAGATGAAGTTACAAGGATATATTTTTCAGTTGTTTTATTAGCCAGTAAGAATTTCGTTAACTTATCATTACTAGAATCACTTAAAGAACCCATGCCTGCATTCCCATTTTTACTGCTAGAAATTAAACTTAGTCCTGCAGATGGGAATGTTCCTGATTCAGCTCCAAATAAAGTAGTTGCAGACCAAACCGTAGGGGTTATTAGTAGTCCTATTAAAGCAGTGCCTACTAATATCTTCGAAAACTTCAAATTATTATTTTTCTTTAACTTAAGAATAATAAGTATTATTGAAGATACAAAACATAAAATAGATAAAGCTATCATTAAAATCTTAGTAATACTAGAAGTACTGTAGAAGTAAGATAAAACAAATAACTGAAGTGCTCCATCTACAATAAGTGTTACTGGTAAGATCCAAGATTTCCATCCGCTTTCTGCAAGCAGTTCCCACATAGAAACAATTCCGATTCCTGCGAGTGCCGCAATTGGTGCAGCGAGCATAGTTAAGTAATAAGGATGAAATAAACCTGTTGTGAAACTGAAATATATAAATTCAGGAATTAACCACATTGTCCATAATAGTAAATCTAGTTTTCTCTTGTTATTAAAAGCAGGTTTGAATTTTTCTTTTAATATTGCTGCGAGGAATCCAAGTACTGCAATAGGGAATAACCATATTATTTGATCAGACATACCAGTAGTAACAAATAATCTTGTAACGCTTGATACTGCGCTACCACCCATACTGCTGTTACCGCCACCACCGCCTGATTTTCTACCTGTTGGCATTTTGCCACCACTTGGCATTCCACTAGGTCTAGTTCCAGTAGGGGGAATACCACCTTGCATTCCGCCTTGAGCATTTGTATTACTAGAAGCGCTTGAACGGGTAGATTTTGTAGCAGAATTACTAGTAGCTGTAGTGCTTGTCTTGCTTCCTTCGGTTATTTTAACTTGAGTTTTAGCTTTACCCATACCACCACCGCCGCCAGTAGTACTGCTTCCAAGTCCAAGTCTTTCAAGTCCATTATGTCCAATTATAAGTTCTAGTTCTGAGTTATTTGTACTACTTCCCACATAAGGTCTGTTTGCAGCAGGTATTAAATCTACTACTATTGCCCATGAGAATGAAACAACAAGTAATACAAGCGTTCCACAGATAAGATGAATTATCCTCTTCTTAAGAGAAATTGCACTTGATAGGAGGTAAACTAAGTATATAGCTGGAACAGCCATATAAGCTTGAAGCATTTTTATGTTAAAACCAACACCTACAACCGCTAAGCTTATTAGAAGATATTTAAATTTCCCTTTCTCGGCAGCTATAGAAATAAACCAGCATGCTATTAGAAGAGTTAAAACAAGTAAGTTATCGCAAGTGTTATTTCTACTTACTGCAACAAACATTGGGGTTGTTGCAAGAAATAATGCTGAGAGAAGACCGGCTGGAGTTCCAAAAGATCTCTTAACAATTTTGTATATTACAAAAACTGAGATTACTCCTGCGAGAGCCTGTGGAAGAAGAATACTCCAACCACTATATCCAAAGATTTTAGCAGAAATAGCTTGAAGCCAAAAACCTAGAGGCGGTTTATCAATGGTCACAAAGCTTGCTGGGTCAAAAGACACGAAAAAGAAATTTTTCAAACTCATAGTCATACTTTTTACACCAGCAGCATAATATAGATTTGAATAACCCTCTATGTTTAGATTAGCAAAATTTAAGATTGCAGATAATATTAATATTAATGACAGTAAAATCTTTTCTTTAGTAAGTTTTATTTTTTTCATTTTAATTTGCTCCTTTTTAGAATGGTTTGACCGTAAAATAGGCCTTTCCATAATTAGTTTTAGTGTATATTTTTTATCCCCCCATTTTATTTCAAATACAGTTTGTATATTATTTCTAAGTGGACTACTTACTTCTCTATAAATAAGATTATAATCATAAATTGTAGTAGTAGTATCAAATAATTATGTGAGCTTTATGTGATTATAAATTACATAAGTAAAAGCAATCAACATGACTGCTGATTGCTTTTATTTACAGAGGATACCTAATTGAAAAACTAACACCGACATCTCTATTTGTAACTTCTATCTCTCCATTATAATAATTTATAATTTTTTTACAAATGGCAAGACCAAGTCCAAATTTACCAGTCTTATCTTTGTAGAAATTGTCAAAAATGTGACACAGATGTTCTTCAGGGATATTGGGGCCATCATTATAGATCTCAACTACAACAAAGTTACCTTCTTTTTTTAGTGTTACACATATTTTCTCCTTAGCGTATCTAAGGCTATTATCTAATATGTTTTCAATAGAAACTTGCACTTTATCTGCATTCCCAGTAATAATAGCTTCTCCAATGTTTAAATCCCATTGTATATTACTATTAACTACTTCAAATCTATTTGTAATATGGTAAAGTAAGCGTTGCATATTAATTTCAATATTTTCAAAGTTGTTTTCTAAAACATAATCAAGAGTATTCAAATATAACATTTGTTTAACTTTCTTTTCGAGCCTTAGAGCCTCATCCTTTATTATCTGTGCATTTTGCTCCACTGATTCCACATATACACCATCAATTATTGCCTCGGCATGACTCATAATTACCATAATTGGTGTTTTTAAATCGTGAGATATGCTTTGTAGAAACAGTTTCTCTTCTTCATCACCACGTTTTAATTCTTTTCGCATCATATTCATAGAGTTTGCTAGTCTTCCAAGTTCGTCCTCATTTTTAATTCTAATAGGTTCTTCCCAATCTTTATGGGATATTCTGATGGTATAATTCTCAAGTTCCTTAAGCGGTTTTGAAATATAATTTGCAACCAGTTTAGCACACAGAAATCCAATAGCTATAAATAGTAATCCTATCCAAAGCACTGTATACAAAAGGCCTCTATCTTGTATTTCAGGCACATAACTTATTAAATATGATGTTCCAGAGGTCCCATATTTAATTGAGCTTATCAAGAAGATAAATTTAGTATTGTTGTATGATCCAGTAAATTGTTTTTCAGAAAGGGTACCTGGTTTAATGTAACTTGCCATCCATAGCTTAATTTTATTTTCATTAATTCTAAAATCAGATTTGACATTACCAGGAGAATCAGGTGGCATCCCGTGAGCTTTATTTACATTTACTATTTCAGCTTTTTTATTTTTATCCACAGTTACAATGTAATAATCGCTATACTTAAGATTTCGCATCCCTTCAAATCTATTAGGCTGGGTAAAATTACTAGCTTTTAATAAATAAGTATGAGATACTTTTAAATCTTGAGTTATACCTTTTTCAGTAATAGTTTTAAAAGCGACAAGGTAAAAGATTGAAATACTGAAAATTATTATAAGTATTATTACTGTAAAGGTTGTCCATATTCTCATAGTTAGTGATTTAAATTTATATTTGAATATATTCATGATTTGTAAACCAATTTATATCCATAACCATATACTGTTTCTATTGTGAATTTATCTATTTTTTTTCTAAGGCGCCTTATAACATCATCAACAACTCTATCTGAACCAAAGTAATCATCGCCCCATACATTATCTAATATCTGTTCTCTAGATATCAAATTATTTTTATTTTCAATAAAATAATATAGTAGCTCAAATTCTTTTTTAGTTAAAATAATCTCGTCGCTTCCTATAAAAACAGTTCTTTGTTTTTTGCTAATACAATATCCTGCCATGTTTAAGTCATCACTTATTGATGTAACATCTGCTTTAGTTGTGCCAGAAATTCTCTCTAAAAGTTTATTAGTTCTAATAATAAGTTCTCTAGGTAAAAATGGTTTTGACAAATAATCATCGCTACCAAGCTCAAGGCCAACCACACGATCAAGTTCCTCATTTCTTGCAGACATAAAAATAACAGGAGTATTTTTATTAAAAGACTTAATGGCTTTAATAATTTCATAACCATCAATATCTGGAAGCATTATATCTAATATCCAAAGATCAGGCATATCCTCAATTCTTGCTATTGCAGGATTACCTGTAGAAAAAGTAGTTACTTCGTAACCTTCACGTTCCAAGTATTTTTCAAGTAAAAGATTTAAACTTATTTCATCTTCAACAAGATATATTTTTTTTGCCAAGTGTATCATCCCCCGATTTACTAGGCACTAAGACCTATAATTTACAAAATAATTAAGTACACACCATATAATACCTTATATTTTATATTCTATCATATAATTATCGAAACATTTCTAATTATTTATGTAAAGATTATGTGTTTTATGAAAGAATAAAATGAATTTTGATTGTTATATAAGTTCGTAATATAAACTTGTTTCGTGATTAGACATATTAATCTGGAGAGTTACAGAGTATAATGGATATTATTTGGTTAAGGGGAGGATGAGTTTTATGATAAAAGTAAATAAGCCAGTAACTAATCCAGAATTAGTTGATAGTATGGATAAATTTATAAGCGAGAAAAGTGCGGTGAATGAACTTAATCTTATCGAGAAAATAAATAAATCACATTTAATGACACCTGTAATAATAAGTGGCGAGGTAGAAAAGGGGGTAATTCCAGAAGGAACAACGGTTAGTTTTAAAACTATAACTAATACAGAAAATGAATCTTATATAGTTACATTTACAGATAATGATGAATTATGTAAATGGTCAAAGGATAAGCAGGAAACGCTAGCATATACATATGATGATTTAAATGGAATTGTTTTAGAAAATATAAATACGGTAAAGGGATTTGTTATAAATCCATATAATCAAATATTTATTATTACACCTGAGTTAATGTTGTACTTTTCTCAAAGAAAAGCTGAGATAGCCACAAAAAAAGACTCTTTTTAAATTATTTAATTTAGCGATTGGATGTGTTTTTAAATTGATAACAGATATGACGAAAGGAAATATACCAAAACATTTAGTTGGGTTTGCAATACCTTTAATACTTGGAAACCTTTTTCAACTTAGTTATAATGCAGCAGACTCTATTATAGTGGGTCGTTATGTTGGCACAAATGCATTAGCGGCAGTCGGTACGGCTAATCCTATTATGAACATTGCAATGTTTTTTATTATAGGAATTTGTATGGGAGCTTCTGTTTTAATGAGTGAATATTTTGGACAAGGCGATAAAAAAAAGCTTAAACGTGAAATATCTACAACTTTTATAGCTGGTTTTATTTTTACAGTAATTATTATAATTAGTTGCATTATTTTGACTAGGCCAATTCTCCTAATGATAAATACTCCAATTGAAATATTAGGAGATGCAACAAGTTACTTAAGAATAATATTTTGTGGATTAGTATTTACCTTCTTATACAATGTTTATGCGGCAACGCTTCGTAGTATGGGAGATTCAAAAACACCATTATTATTTTTAATAATATCTTCAGTTTTAAATGTAGTTATGGATATTATTTTTGTAGTGTATTTGCATATGGGGGTTAATGGAGCAGCAATAGCGACGGTTACTGCAGAAGTGATTGCGAGTGTTCTTTGTATTTCATATGCTTATAGAAAATTCCCAATACTTAGATTTTCAAGAAAAGAACTTATTATAGATAGAGCTTTACTTAAAATTACAATTAACTATAGTTGGGTTACAGCTATGCAACAGACATGCCTTTATGTTGGAAAAGTATTTGTTCAAGGAGCAGTTAATCCTCTAGGCGTAGAATCTATTGCTACATTTAATGCGGTAAACCGTGTAGATGATTTTGCTTTTGCACCAGAACAAAGCATTAGTAACGGAATGACTACCTTTCTCGCTCAGAATAGAGGAGCTAAAAAAGATGAACGTATAAAGCAAGGTTTCTGGTATGGAATGAAGATTGAGTCTTTATATTGGCTTTTGCTTCTAGTGGTAATATACTTTGGAGCTCCACATATAATGAATTTATTTGTTCCAGAGAAGAACTCGAAAGTAGTAGAACTAGGAGTAACGTATCTTGAAATGATGGCATTTTTCTATTTGCTTCCAAGTTGGACAAACGGAATACAAGGATATTTCAGGGGGATGGGTGATTTAAAAGTTACATTAAGGTCAACATTTATACAAATGGTTGGAAGAGTATCATTTACATATTTATTGGCTCCTAAATATGGTATTGTAGGGGTTGCCCTAGCCTGCCTTGCTGGATGGATTATTATGCTCGCATATGAAGTTCCGCTTTGCATTAAACACAGGAAAAACTATAGATGCTAAAATAATTACTATCAAAAGATTTATACTTGTAACAAGTTTTTGAATTTACGGGAGGAAAATATGGTAGAAAGTTTAATTAACATGGTAATTTTAGTTATGGATAAAGTGGGGTATTTAGGGGTTTTTGCATTTATGGCTCTTGAAAGCGCATGTATTCCAATACCTAGTGAGGCTATACTTCCTTTTGGAGGTTATTTAAGTTATACAGGAAGGCTGAGCATAATTCCAACAATAATTCTAGGAACGCTTGGAGGAACATTTGGTTCAATCTTAGCTTATTATTTAGGAAAATTAGGTGGAAGACCTCTAGTTGAGAAATACGCATCTTTTTTGCATTTGTCAAAATCAAGTTTAGATAAAAGTGATCTATACTTTAAAAAATATGGAGAGAAAATTGTATTTTATTCAAGGTTACTTCCTATAGTAAGAACTTTTATTTCACTCCCAGCAGGGATAAGTAATATGGATTTAAAAAAATTCACAGTATATACATTTTTGGGTTCATTAATTTGGAGTACTTTACTTGGGTATACTGGTTATTACATGGGGGCAAAGTGGGTTATGATTAGGCCGTGGTTTCATTATGCAGATATTGTTGTGGTAGTCGTAATAGTAGGACTTATAGGATACAAATTAATGACAATAAAAAAAGTGAAAAAATTGTAAAATAATATTATGACTTAAAACATTTCCATATAAGTAGCTAACGCAAGCGTCTTATATAAAAATGTTTTAAGTTATTTTTATATCTTCTTTTGATCTTTAACTATAGAGGAGTCTGAAATATTAATCTCATCTTTATACTCTATGAGACCAATATTACAACCTGTACCTATTGTAATATTATTTCCTCTTACTATATTAACATTTGTGTTTTGAAGATAGATATCATCTCCTTCTATTAGATCTGTAGTTAATTCAGCTTTGGTATTGAAAATTTTGTCAATTGCTTTTCTAAATATAGAGTTGTTCATAGGATTAACTCTTATGTCAATATGCTCGCCCCCAATTTCTTTAACAAAACAGTTACCACCCAGTCTAATAGTTATTTGTCCCGCATTTAATAATTCTTGTATTTTAAAACCACCATTAGCCTTAAAACATTCTGCTTCACAATTTTTTCCTACAATTACTGAGCCTGATATATTAACCTCTTGTGCGTATAGGTTTCCGTCTATATGAGTTGACCCGCTTATGCTTACGTTCTCACTTTTAAGATTACCTATGACATGAGTTGATCCACTTATCTTAATGTCTTTTACTTCTACATTACCTTCAATTTTTGAAGAACCACTAATCTTTATAGTTTCTGCTTTTAGGTTACCTATAACTTTTGAGGAACCACTAGTTTTAAAGTAAACACAGTCTAAATCACCAGTGATTTTCCCAGATCCGCTTATAAATACATCATTATATTTTCCTCCACCTGAGATTCCTGATCCTGACATTTTTAAATTATTATTCATATTTTCCATGTTAAATCCCTCCTTAAATTTATTAATGAATTGTTACATCTTAATTTTAAGTTCTTCAATGCACGATGAAATATTAAGTCCTAATATTATTTTTGAATACTTGTCTATATAAAATTCATTTGGCTTTGTTATTAAAAAACATAACGTGATTCCAAATTTGCGTATAATAATCACCTCGCAATTTTTCCCATCCAACAATGTATAATTCTCTTCTAAAGTCTCTAACATAAGTTTACTTTCATCTATGGATACATTCCCTGATAATAAGCTTTTTTCTAATAATAAAATATATAAGATTTTTTGAAAAGAAAATATTTTTATCTCTCCATAGATATTTTTATATGTTGTTAATGTTTGCCTTGTAACAATGTTCTTGGTTAATAAATCATCTTCACTTAAAAATACATCTGCTAATTGTGGTGAAAACATTTGTGCCAGGTCATCTAATGATATGCCATCCTTCATATTTAAAATCTTTTCTATCCTGTCTAATATTTTTAACCTTGGAAAGTAGGTTTCTTGACCAGTATAGCTGGATTTTTTTATAAACCATTCTTCAGGTATAAGGTTCTTTCTTTTCCATCTATATAACTGTCCATAGGAAACATTAGTGACCTCGAGTAATTCTTTTTTTGTTATTAAATCCTCGTCCATATTCGATCTCCTTTTAATTATATATAATACTATTTTTTCTAATATATGCAGTGTAACATAACATTGTTACGTTGTAAATAGAAAACTAAATTTAAATTCCCCACAATTATTTATTTAATAGTAACCCTATTTTATAAATTTTAATGTAAAATAGATATGAAATCCATTATAATATAGACTAAAATTTAATATGAGGGAGTTACAGATGAAGAAGTTATTCAAAAGCTATAAATCAACAATTATTCTTTTAGGGTCAGTTATACTTGGAGGGATTATAGGGATCGTAATGGGCCCAAAATCTTCTGTATTAGAACCTTTTGGAAAATTATTTATAAATCTAATGTTTATGATTTTGGTCCCATTAGTATTTTTTAGTGTTTCCTCTGCTATGGCAAATATTAGTGGAATGAAAAGACTAGGTAAAATTATGGGAAGTATAGTGTTAGTATTTTTATCTACAGCACTTATTGCGGCGATTATTGGAACCATAGCTACACTTATTATGAAGCCAACGAGTGGTCTTCATATAGATATGTTTAAAAGTATAATGAAGAGTGCTGTGGGAACTCAAACTATTGAAAAAGTTTCATTTTTAGATCAACTTGTGAATACATTTACTGTTTCAGATTTTGTTGATTTACTCTCAAGAAAGAATATGTTACAACTTGTTGTATTTTCAATTATTTTTGGAATTTCAGTTTCTCTTTCTGGAGAAAAAGCAAAATCGCTTGCGAGGTTACTTGAGGCCGGTTCGATTACAATGATGAACGTTGTTAAAATCATAATGTATTATGCACCTATTGGTTTAGGGTGTTATTTTGCTTCGATGGTAGGCCAACTTGGCGGTCAAATTCTAAATGGATATTTAAAAATATTTGTATTATATTTAATCATTTCTGTAATTTATTATTTTGGATTTTTTAGTCTGTATGCTTTTGTTGCAGCTGGTAAAAATGGTGTAAGAATATTTTGGGAAAATGCTGTTACACCTTCAGTCACAGCGTTAGCAACTTGCTCTAGTGCGGTTTGTATACCAGCTAACTTAGAAACTGTAAAAAAAATTGGTGTGCCGTATGATATTGCAGAGACCGTAATTCCACTTGGTGCAAACATGCATAAGGATGGGTCTGTATTTGGTGGTGTTATGAAAATCACACTTTTAATGGGGTTATTTGGTAAGGATATGACTAGTGTTAGCTCGATACTTGGTATTATAGGTGTTTCACTTCTAGTAGGGGCGGTTATGGGTGCTATTCCTAGTGGTGGAATGATTGGTGAAATGCTAATATTAAGTGTATATGGTTTACCCCCAGAAGTGCTTCCAATTATTGCAGTTGTTAGCGTCATTATAGATGCACCAGCAACGCTACTTAATTCTACAGGAAACACGGTGTGTTCTATGCTTGTTACTAGACTAGTAGAAGGTAAGAATTGGTTGAAACAAGATAAAAAAATTGCTAGCGAAACGAGTATATAAATAAGATGTTGAATGATATTATATAATTCATATAAATATGAAAAAGGAGCCTCGCGTGGGATACAATTCCACAACGGAGCTCTCTTTTTTTAATTATCATCAATTTTACAAATTGGTAATAGTGTTGGAGGAGTTAGGGCTATAATAACTTTAGCTGGAGTATCATCAACATTTTGACAAAGGTGAGGGTAGGTACTATCTAGGTGAATACTATCTCCTACTTCTAGGGTAGATGAGAAATCACCTTGTGTTATTTTAACTTTTCCTATTAGTACAGTAATAAATTCTTCACCATCATGGGTATGAGTGCTATTACCTGCTTGATAACCTGAAGGAAGATTAACCATTAATACTTGTAATTGACGACCAAAAGCTGCTGATAATACCTCTACTTCGGGGCCCTCTGCTAACTTCATTTTTGGCCTAAAATCTTTCCTTACGAGCTCTGGTTTAAATAATTGATCTTCTAGAAAGTTTTTTATTGGGATTTTAAGCGTTGAAGAAATTTTCTTAAGACTTTCTAATGAAAGAGAGACTTTATCATTTTCAACTTGGCTGATAAACCCACATGATAATCCAGTGACCTCAGCTAATTTGGAAATGTTCATATTTATTTGTTGCCTGTAATTTCTAATTTTATTTCCGATAGACATTATATAACACTCCTTAAATAGTTTAGTGATACAAAATATTATTTACTATCACTAAAAAAATATTGACACCGATAAGAATATTTGCTAATATTAAATAAATGTTAGTAGTACTAATATATTATTATCTACAACAAATTGCAAGCTAAATTATACATATATCTAGTATAAATAATTTTAGCAAGGTAGAAATAATAAATGTAGTTTTGAGAAAAATTACATTAATCAAATAAATATTACTAAATTAGGAGGGTTTTTATATGAGTATTTATGGAGTTACGAAAGGTACGAAATTTGAAGAACAAGTAGATAAAAATGGGAAAGGTGAAGAACAAGGTGCATCAATGTACGCTGGTTTAGCATTCCTTGCTAAGGAAAGAGGTCTTGATGAAATATCAGAAATCCTTCTAAAAATAGCGACAGATGAAATGTGTCATGCAGGAATATATGAAGTTCTTAATGGTCACACCAACCAAGATATTTTTGAATTATTAAAAAAGATTGCACCAGCTGAGAGCAATGCTTTTGAAGGGTTAAATCAGTTTGCAGGTAAGGTACGAGGTATTGGACTTGAAGATGCTGCAAAACAAATAGAAGCAATTGCATTAGACGAACGTCGTCATGGGGAATTACTCAAGAATATAGTTGATAAGCAGTCTAAATAATATAAAATGTATTTAAATAAATAAAATAATAAAGTGAGGTAAACATAATGAACGAAATATTGAAATTTATAACAGATGCTAAAGTATTCTATCTTGCAACAGTTGAGGGTGACAAACCAAGAGTACGTCCATTCGGATTTGCTATGGAACATGAAGGTAAAATCTATTTTTGTACAAGCAATGAAAAAAATGTATGTAAACAACTTGTTTCAAATCCATATTTTGAAGTATCTACTATGTCAGAAAAGGGTCAATGGATAAGATTACAGGGTAAAGCAGTATTTGATAAAAGTTTGGAAGCAAAAGCTAAAGTATTCGAAGTTATGCCAAGTTTAGCAGATGTGTATAAAACTCCAGAAAATCCTATTTTTGAAGTCTTTTATGTAGGAGAAGCAGTAGCAACATTATATTCCTTCTCAGATGCTCCGAGAGTAATTAAATTATAATAAGAACTTTAGAGTACCCATTACACAACATTTATGTTGTGTAATGGGTACTCTTTTTTTTTAGTGAAAATAGTTTTATTTAATTTTATATTTAGTAGCTAAAATCTTCTCTTTGTTTCTATTCTTTTTAATATATGAGATAATAGATTAAGATTATAAGAACATAACTATTATTTTAAATATTACAAATTTATAATATTTCTTAGGAGTGGTTCGTTATGAAACTTACTAGAGAATTTTATGCAAGAGAGACTTTGCAGGTTGCAAGAGAACTATTAGGAAAAGTACTTGTGAATGATGTGGATGGAGTAGTTGTAAAGGGAAGGATAGTTGAAACGGAGGCCTACATAGGGTCAATAGATAAGGCTTGCCATGCTTATGGAGGAAAACATACACCTAGAGTTGAAACTTTATATGGCATGCCTGGCATAGCATATGTATATTTTATTTATGGAATGTATCATTGTTTTAATGTAATAACAAAAGAAAAAGGGATACCAGAAGGTGTTTTAATAAGAGCCATTGAACCAATTCAAGGGTTAGATGAAATGTCAAAGTTAAGATTTAAGAAGGATTATAATGAATTAACGAAAGCGCAAGTTAAAAATTTAACAACAGGCCCATCTAAGTTATGTATAGCTATGCATATAAATAAAGAAAATAATCAGCAAGATTTGTGTACAAGTGAATTATATATTGAAGAGTCAATGGATAAAGAAGAAATACAAATTATAGAAGCTAAGAGAATTGGCATTAATTATGCAGAGGAAGCAGCAGACTTTTTATGGAGATTTTATATAAAAGACAATATTTGTGTATCTGTTAAATAGAGAGTTTGACAGTATAATAAGGGTGAAAGGAAGTAATAGAAATGAGCTTTTTATTTAATGATAAAGAAAAAAATGGAGTAGAAGAAATTAGGTTTGGGAAAAAAATTAATAAAAATAGAGTGATTACAAGGGCAGTAACGTTAAAAATATTAAATACAGCAATCATATACAATGATGAGGAAGATTATTATGACACATTAGCCACTTGCGCTAATGAGAATAATATAGTAGAGACTATTAGTATAGAAGGGTTTGAAATACATGAAAATGTTGTAGAGCTTAAAGGGGCTTATATTGACTATGAACAAGATTCGGATATAAACTCTACTGGAACAATATATTATTTATAATTTGATATGAACTTTGAATAATATAATCAAATAATATATAAGAAGGGCGGTGAGTTATTATAAGTTATAAAAGAATAACTTTACTTCAAATTGATTATTTTTTTGCTATAGCAAAATACCTCAACTTTACAGAAGCTGCAAAGTCGTTGTACGTTTCACAACCTTCTTTGAGTAAGCAAATTGCTATTCTAGAAAGTGAAATAGGTGTTCAGCTTTTTTATAGAACAAAACGCGATGTTCGTTTAACACCAGCTGGTGTTGTTCTTTTTAAGGAATTAAGTGGTATATCTGAACGTATCGAAAGAGCTATAGAAAAGTCAAGAAAACCTGATTTGGGTGAAAATGGTACTATTACTATTGGTTGTTTAGAGGCTATGGATACAAGTATATTTTTACCTATAATTGTAAAAAAATTTAAAGAAAAATATCCTAGTGTGAATGTTGTTTTTGAGAGGCATACTTTTAAAATGCTAAGAGAAAAACTTATTAATGGGACGTTAGATATAATATTTACACTTTCTTTTGAAATTAATGATTCTCTTGGATTACTCTGGGAAAATGTATATAAACAAAACAGTAGTATTGTAATGGACGCATCCAATCCTTTATCTCACAAAAAGGACTTAGTATTTGAAGATTTTAAAGATGAAAATTTTATTATGATTTCAAGACATGAAACACCTAACGGATTTGATGGAATAATAAGTCTATGTAGGAAGCATGGGTTTACTCCTAAGATTGTGAAAGAGCTTCCAAATGTAGAGTCCCTACTTTTATGTGTAGAGTCAGGACTTGGAATTTCACTAGTTGATAGTAACATTAGAATGCATGATAACGAGAATTTTAAATTTTTTAAATTGAAAGATGATTTTATAAGTGTAGTTATGGCTTGGCAAAAGGAAAATATGAATCCGGTGGTTCCATTATTCACTAATAACGTTTTAAATTAGTGAAAATATAAAAATTTATTAATATTATGAACATAAGGAAAGTATGGCGAAGGCTATGCTTTTCTTATATTTTGAGGAACTAATATGTATTAGTTATAACATAAAAGAATAAGAGTAATTCTAAATGGGTATTTTTTTATTAAACTATACTTTGTTAAGATACATACAAGAGAACTTTAATTGAGTAATATTTTATGAGGAGTGAAAGATGATGAAAGATCTAAAGACAGAATTAACATCCGAGGAACAAATGAAAACGTATTCTAAGTATTTTTATAAACCACTTGCTATTCCAAATCCGGAATTAATGGATATTCTTAAACTAGGACCAATGGACCCAGCTAAGGCTTTAATGCCAGAAAACATAAATGAACTTCTTGATCCATCATATCATGAGGTTGAAAATGGTTATTGTGTTCTTCCAAATGGAGCTGCTTATGTTGCTGTTAACAATAAGTTCCCAGGAGTAACTGTTGAAATGATAAATTGGTGGTTCGCATGGCATGCACTTGAGGATATGAGGTACATGCTTTGGTTTAAAAAGGGTCATTATGGGATATCGATTAGCGATGAAGATAGAGCAATAATACTTGATCCAGAAACTAAAATGATTCAAAAGTTTCAAGGGCGTACACATAATGTTATAGAAGATGCTGGTGGCGGGCCTGAGGATATACAGATTACATTTTTAACTCCTGAAGAATTGGGTTTTGATATGGTTAGATTTAAATCACCTGCTGTAGGTACAGTAATTGGCGCAAATGGAATTTCTAGCAGGCGAGCTGGTGGTCCTAAATCACCGGCTATAATGACACACTTTGTGCGAGAAATTTCCGGAGGAGTAGAGTTTCGTTCAAGGTTCTGGTTAGGATACCATATGGTGGATAAAAAACCTGTTAAAATGATTCCAGATGGTATACAGATTCCTATTCAAGTAGCGATGGGACTAGCTTTCCACAATGTTCAAGAATACAGTAATTTAGCATCTTTCCTACCAAGTTTATATGAAGAAATGGAAGAAAAAATATTTTAGACTCGAAGATAATGATTAATAAAAAAAGGAGTGTTATATATGAATAAGTACAAACATGTATTTTCGCCAATTACAATAAAAGGAGTAGAATTTAAGAATAGAATTGAAGTGGCACCAATGGTTCCTTGTATGGCCTCGCCAGAGGGATGGGTAACAAAAGAATTAATTGAATTCTACAGACCTTTTGCAAAAGGTGGTGCAGCTATTGTTACAGTTGGAGACTCTGCAGTAAACTGGACTCATGCGATGGATCATGAAGGACAGCTTAATTTAGGTGATGATAATGTAAAAATGGGGTTAGATGATTTAGCAGATGAAGTACAAAGATATGGTGCATTAATTTCTGTTGAGTTAAACCATGGTGGTCGTTTTGCGAACTCTATGAATTTAGCAAGCAAAGGTTTAAAACCAGTAAGTTCAACTCCAAAGCCAGCAGAAATTGATGAATTCTTTTCAAAACTTCAAGGAAGAACACCCGCAGAAGTTGAAGAAATGAGTATTCCGCTAATTAATAAAACTATTCAGGATTATGCAGATGCAGCGGGAAGATGTAAGGACAGTGGATTTAAAATGGTAATGATTCATGGAGCACATGGGATGCTACCAGGTCAATTTTTATCTCCATATGTAAATAAACGTGTTGATAGATACGGTGGAAGTTTTGAAAATAGAGCGCGGTTTTGTATTGAATTATTAGAGGCAGTACGCAGAAGAGTTGGCGATAAATTTATTATTGAATACAGAATAAGTGCAGATGAATTAGTGGACGGTGGAATGAAAACAGATGAAGTTATCCAGTTTGTAAAAATGATAAAGGATAAGATTGATATACTTCATGTTTCAGTTGGAATGCTTCCAAATCCATTTACAATTCAATATATGATTCAACCACTTTATGTGCCTTACATGCTAAATGTACATTATGCTGAGGAAATTAAGAAGGCAGTTGGCGATGATTTGTATGTAACAGCAGTTGGCTCAGTTATGACACTCGAAAATGCAGAAGAAATACTTTCAAGAGGGATAGTTGATTTTGTTGCAATGGCAAGACCTTTTGTAGCAGACCCAGAGTTTATGAGAAAGGCGGCTCTAGGAAAAGAAGAAGATATACGTCCATGTGTGCGTTGTAACACGTGTTGCGGACGTTCTGCATTCTTTAAAAAGACGCGTTGCGCAGTTAATCCAATGAATGGACGTGAAACAAAACATCTTGGTGGAATAGTTAAAAAGGCTGAAAATCCGAGAGAAGTTGCAATAATTGGTGCTGGACCAGCAGGAATGCAAGCTGCACTTACTGCAATGCAAAGAGGTCATGCTGTAACAATTTATGAAAAAGAAGATAAATTAGGTGGAACTTTAAATCATGCGACAGATCTTGAATTTAAAAAAGATCTTAAAAATTACTTAGAGTGGATTGTTTCCCAAACTTTAAAATGTGGAGCTAAAATTATTTTAAACACAGAGGTAACAGCAGAAACTTTAAAAGAAAGCAAGCTAGATGCATTAATTATTGCAGTAGGTGCAACACCATTTATACCAAATGTTCCTGGTGTACAAATGAGTCATGTACATTGGGCTGGGGATGTAGATTGCAAAAGAGTAAAAGTTGGACAAAAAGTTATAGTTGTTGGTGGTGGGTTAACCGGAGCCGAATCTGCTATAGCACTTGCAATGGATGGAAAAGAGGTTACTTTATTAGAAATGATGGGACAAGAAGCTCTTTTGAATGGTGCCTCATTGATTAATAAATTCTCGCTACAGTCTTTACTTATGAAACATCATATTAAAGTAGTTACCAATACAAAATTAGAAGAAATCACTGAAAAAGGGATTAAAACAATTAATTCTAAATTCCAGTGGAAAGAATATGAAGCAGATACTGTTGTATTAGCTTTGGGAATGAGACCACGTAAGGATAAAATTGAGGTATTAAGGCATTTAATACCAGAAACTGAAGTCTATGTAATTGGAGATGGGCATCAAATTGGTAATGTGTATTCGGCAGTTCATGCAGGATTTGATACGGCGGTAGAAATTTAGAAAAAGATTTATTACTTAGCAAAAGTTTCACTATGCGTTGAAAATAAACAGCTCTCAAATTAACTTAGTTAATTTGAGAGCTGTTTTTAATCTAATAACCTACTAAAGACCTTCAACTAACAGCTGAAAATATCCAATAGGATGTTTGCATCCTGGACATATTTTTGGAGCATCTGTTCCTTCATAAATATAACTACATTTGTTACATACCACTTATATAATATAGTAAACGGCCATAAAAAAATAGTAAATACCGAAAGGTTTTAACAATGCAAAACAGTATTAAACCTAATACAATTTTGTATTAGGTTTAATACTGTTTTGTCTTTATGTTTTTAAGAAATTTAATAATGTTAATACAGTAATGTATCAAAAAAAGGATAACGGTATGATAATGTTATCCTTTTTTTAGTGTAAAGCTTAAGAAGTGTATAGGATTGATAAAAATTAAACAACATACATCACCTATTTTCAATAGCTTAGTTTACTTTAATAGTTAATTGGAGAGTTTTTACACTGAATTGGCATGAGAGTTGCTTTATATATTATTATCAAGAAGATTTAAATCAAAATAAAGGGGTCTAATATGAACAAAATAAAAAACATAGACGAGATAATGGTATATATCAAGGATGGTATGACAATTATGATCGGTGGATTTATGGGAGTTGGATCGCCGGAGATGATAATTGATGCAATGGTTAAGAAAGGTGTAAAGGATTTAACTATCATAGCAAATGATACGGGATTTCCTAATATAGGTATAGGAAAATTAGTTGTTAATAAACAAGTGAAAAAAGTAATTGCATCACATATCGGACTGAACCCAGAAACTGGACGTCAAATGAACAGTGGTGAACTAATAGTTGAGTTAGTACCACAAGGTACATTGGCAGAACAAATCAGATGTGGTGGTGCAGGTATAGGAGGGTTTTTAACACAAACTGGTTTAGGAACCACAGTTGAAGAAGGAAAACAAAAGATTAATGTAAATGGTCTTGAATATCTCCTTGAATTACCATTAAAAGCAGATTTAGCACTTATAGGTGGATCAATTGTAGATAGAGATGGAAATGTTTTTTACAATGCATCAACAAGAAATTTTAATCCTTTAATGGCTACGGCTGCCGAAGTAGTGATAGTTGGAGCAGAAAAGATTGTCGAAGTTGGGGAAATTAATCCACATCAAGTTATGACCCCAAGTATATTTGTAGACTATATCATTGGAGGTGAAAAATAGTGGATAGTAAAGAGTTTATTGCAAGAAGAATTGCCAAAGAGTTAAAAGACGGAGATGTAGTAAATCTTGGAATAGGACTTCCGACTATGGTGGCAAATTTTATACCAGAAGGCGTTAATGTAATATTGCAGTCCGAAAATGGATTTATAGGACTAGGTCAAGCTCCTGAAGTTGGGAAGGAAGATAAAGATATTGTTAATGCGGGAGCTCAGTTTGTTACAATCAAGAAATCAGGATCCTATTTTGATAGTGCTACTTCATTTGGAATAATAAGAGGCGGGCATGTACATGCTACTGTTTTAGGTGCTCTTCAAGTAGATGAGAAGGGTAACCTTGCAAATCATATGATACCTGGAAAAATGGTGCCTGGTATGGGTGGGGCAATGGATCTTGTCAGTGGAGCTAAAAAAGTAATAATAGCTATGACTCATACAGCTAAAGGCGAGCCCAAAATATTGAAAAAATGTAGACTTCCACTTACAGCAGTTGGAAAAGTTAGTCTTATTGTTACGGAAATGGCCGTTATTGAAGTAACCTCAAAGGGGCTTTTACTTAAGGAAATTGCACCTGGTATATCTATTGAAGATGTACTAAACGGAACAGAAGCAGATCTTATAATTGATGATAATTTAAAAATTATAGAAGTATAGTACAAAAAAATTATTGAAAGAAGGAGTTATTATGAAAAATAAAGTATTACTAACTGTAGCAACAACGGGAGCATGGCCTCAAAAAAAAGATACACCATATATTCCTCTTCAACCAGAAGAAATTGCTGACGAAATATGTGCATGTGCAAAAGCTGGGGCTTCAATCGCACATATTCATGTTAGAGATGATGAAAATCAGGCATCAATGAGTTTTGAAAAATTTGAGAAAACTGTAAAGCTTGTCCGTAAGTCTTGTGATATTGTAATTAATTTAACAACATCTGGTGGAATTGGATTAACAGATGATATAAGAATAAAGCCTTTTTCTGTATTAAAACCTGAAATGGCTTCATTTGATTGTGGATCAATGAATTGGCAGAATTCAACTGTATTTGAAAATAGCCCAAAGTTTCTTGAAAAAGCAGGGACAGCTATGCAAGAGAATAACGTAAAACCGGAAATTGAAGTGTTCGATGCTGGTATGGTTTATAATGCACTTTATTATTTAAAAAAAGGATTTTTAAAGGCACCTCTTCATTTCCAATTTGTATTGGGAGTTCCGGGTGGTATGACTGCTACAGTTGAAAACTTGATGTTCCTTAAAAGCTTAATTCCTGTGGATTCAACTTGGGGTGCACTTGGAATAGGTAAACAACATTTGCCAATTATGTATGCAGCATTGGCCTTGGGTGGAAATTTAAGAGTAGGTATGGAAGATAATATTTATTATAGATTTGGAGAACTAGCAAAGTCCAATGTAGATTTTATTGAAAGAACAAAGAGAATTGTAACTGAACTGGATAAAGAGATAGCAACGCCAGCTGAGGCAAGAATTATATTAGGTCTTAAGAATTGCTAATATTGTAGCAATCCGTGAGATGGTTTAACATATGAGACCACATGATAGGGAGGCAGGAGTAAGTCCTGCCTTTTGTTTATAGATAACAGAAATAATTGTTTGGGGAGGTAATGATTTTGAGTATAAAAAATATTACAGTATTTGGACCAGGAATGATGGGTAGTGGAATAGCTCAAGTATTTGCTGGCTGTGAAGAGTTAAAGGTAACAATCTTTATAAGAGAAAAAGTTGAATATGATTGTATGGATAAAATAAAGGCTAACCTTGCAGTTTTTGAGGGAAAAGAAATTATTACAAAAGATGAAATAAGTAATATTTTAAGTAGAATTGTACTAACGGAAAATATTGAAGTAGCAATAAAGGATGCTGATTTTATAATTGAATGTATACCTGAGAATATGGAGTTAAAACAAAATTTATTCGCGAGACTTGAATCAATGTGTAGACCAGATACTATATTTGCTACAAATACATCAGTAATGAGTATTACTGAAATATCTGAGAAATGCAGTAATAAATCAAGAATAGTAGGATGTCATTTTTGGAATCCTCCATATTTAATTCCACTTGTCGAAGTGGTTAAGTCGGATTATACATCTGAGGATGTTATGAATAGAACTATGGAACTTTTAAAGAAAGCGAAAAAACATCCTATAAGAGTAGGTAAGGATGTACCGGGTTTTGTTGCAAATAGATTGCAACATGCTCTTTGGAGGGAAGCTATATCAATAGTTGAAAGAGGAATAGCAGATGCTGCAACTGTTGATGAGGCTATTAAATTTGGTTTTGGATTAAGATTGCCAATACTTGGACCTATGGAAAATGCAGATATGGTGGGGACAGACTTAACACTTTCAATTCATAGCTATATATTAAAGCATCTTGAGAGCTCTACTGAACCATCACCTCTTTTAAAAGAGAAAGTAAAGCAGGGAAACATAGGGTTTAAAACTGGTAAGGGATTTCAAAAATGGACACCTGAGCAAGTTAAAGAATCAAATGATGGGTTAAGAGAATATTTGATTAAGGTTTTATATAATAAATAATGAATTTAGATGCTAGAATGGGTTACTTAGTAGCCCCGCGATTTAGGGAAATCGCGGGGTTTTAATTAATTTCAAGAATATAATAAAATGAATGATAAAGTCGAAAACGATTTTTGTAAATGGATATAGATTGAGATAAAGCCTTAGAGAAATATATACAAATAGTGTATAATTAAATAAAAATCATTTATTTGAGATAATAGGAAGGTTAAAATAAAGTAACGTTAGGAGATAGGACATGAATAAATTTTTTGTTGAAAACGATTGTATAGATGATGAAGAAATTGAAGGAATAAAAGATTTAGAAGTTCTAGAAGTAGATGACGTGACTTTTAAAGTATTAAGTGCATATAAGAAGAACTATGCAAGACAAAAGGCTGAATTAAGGCAACTTAGAGAGTATAAGCAGCGAGAATTAAGTGCATTTGCTATTGGAGATGCAGTATCCGATGGTATATGCATAGTTGATAACAAGGGAATTGTTACGGCGATAAATAAAGGATACACAGAAATTACAGGAATAAAAGAAAAAGAAGTAATAGGAGAAAATATTCAGCTTTTATTGGATAAAGGATATTTTAATAATGCAGTATCTTTATTGGTTATTGAGCAAAAGAAGAAAATAACAATGTTGTCTACAATTAATAATAACAAGAAAAAGGTGTTAATAACTGGGAACCCATTTTTTAATGATAAAGGAGAGGTAACGCATGTTTTAACAGTGATGAGAGATTTAACAGAATTATTGAAATTAAGAGATAAATTAGAAAGTGTAGAGAAAAAGAGTGAAAAATATCTGCATGAATTAAATTACTATAGGAATAAAAAAGGAAAGCATGTTAACATCATTGGAGAAAGCACGAAGATGATGGAACTTAAAGAAATAGTGAGTTATGTTGCAAAGACAGCAGCTACAATTTTGATAACAGGTGAAACTGGTTGTGGAAAAGAAGTAGTTTCAAAAGAAATTCATGATAGAAGTAATAGAAAAAATGAACCATATATAAAAGTAAATTGTGCGGCTATACCAGACTCTCTAATTGAATCCGAATTATTTGGATATGAAAAAGGAGCATTTACAGGTGCTCAAAACAAAGAAAAGCTAGGCATGTTTGAACTTGCAAATGGTGGCACTATACTTTTAGATGAAATTGGGGAAATGCCTTTATCACTACAATCAAAATTACTCAGAGTTCTTCAAGAAAAGGAATTAATGAGAGTAGGTGGTGTAAAAAGCATAAAACTAGATGTAAGAGTGATTGCATCTACTAATCAGATACTAAGCGAATTAATAAAACAAGGCAAATTTAGAGAAGATTTGTTTTATCGCCTTAATGTTGTACCAATTAGAATTCCTCCACTAAGGGAAAGAAAGGCTGATATTTCTATTTTTGCAAATGAATTTTTGGAAAAATTCAATCTTAAATATAGTAAAGAAAAAAGCTTTGGAGACATGGCTATAAGCGCATTTGAACAGTATGATTGGCCAGGAAATGTTAGAGAATTACAGAATGTTATTGAAAGATTGCTTGTAGTTGATGATGAAAAGTACATAACATATACCCACATAATAAATATAATTGGAAACAATAAACCGGAAATACATTTTACGGATCATGCTTTAACACTTAGAGAAGCTGTGGATGCTTTAGAAAAAGAAATGATAGAACTTGCTTTAAAAAATTATGGAAGCACCTATAAAGCAGCAAAGGTTTTAGGAGTTACTCAACCTACAGTTTTTAGGAAAGCAAAGGCTTTGGGAGTAAGATTGAACAATGCATAAATTTTTATCAATGAGGTTTGTTATGGAAATAAATCATTTTAAAAAGTCATTAATTTTAATGGCTTTTTTTGTTGTACAAAACAATTTAATTCAAAGTCAATAATACAAGAATGTATTTTCTAATACAATCTTGTATTACTTCGTGAGTTGAGTAACCTCATAGAATGTTCTTTATAAAATAGAAAAGTGATACAAACTTGTATTAAAAGTATTTTTAAAATTAAAACAGGAATGATATATGTTATGAATTTAACGATAAAAATTAATAGACGACTACAAAGGTTGAGCATCCTTTAGATAAATTAAAAGCTGATTTATGTGAATTTGGCATGATCATTGCTATATAAGTAAATACAGATATGATGAAATAAAATTTATCATATCGATAAAAAACATTATGAAAACGATTTGGTAGATATATATTTAACAAAAAATAATGGGAGGTTATGAAAATGAAAAAAGTTGATTTTAATGATGTTAAACCTTATAAGGCACCGAAGCATTTTGATTGTACTACTTTAAAACTACAAGGTAAAGCAGAAACAGGTGCTACAAAATTTTGGATGGGTCTTACACATTTTCTTCCAGCAGGTGGATCTGAATATGATTATGAGGATTCTCCAACAGAAAAAGTTTATATGATTTTAGAGGGACAACTTACCGTTACAAGTAAAACAGAGACTTTTGTGTTAAATAAATGGGACACTCTTTTCATTCCACCATTTGAAGGAAGAAAAATAACAAATAATACAAATATGCCAGTAACTATTTTAGTAGTAGTTAATAACTAGAATATTAAATCATTAAAAATCTTTAAGCAGGTGGTGTTAATAATGGAAAAACAATTTGTAAACAATTTGTTTGATGTTAAAGGGAAAGTTGTGCTTATTACAGGCGCTACAGGAGCTCTCGGAAAAGCAATTTCTTTCGGATATGGTTTTGCAGGTATGAAGGTTTTTGTTACAGGACGTAGCGATGATAAATGTAAAGCAGTTTGTACTGAACTTGAAGCACAAGGAATTGAATGTGGTTATTCAATAGGAGATCCAGCAGTAGAGGCAGATGTAATCAAGGTCGTTAAAGATGTTACCTCAAAATTTGGAGAGGTTAATGTATTAGTAACAGCTGCAGGATACAACCATCCACAGCCAATTATAGAACAAGAATTATCAGAATGGAAAAAAATTATGGATTCTGATGTTCAAGGTACATGGCTTTATTGTAAATATGTTGGAAAACAGATGATTGATCAAGGAAAAGGCGGAAAAGTTATTTTGGTGTCTTCTGCTCGTTCAAAAATGGGTATGGCTGGTTATACAGGTTACTGCACTGCAAAAGCTGGTATTGACCTTATGGCTCAGACGCTTGCATGTGAATGGACAGCTAAATATAAAATAAATGTTAACACTATTAACCCAACAGTATTTAGATCAGATTTAACTGAATGGATGTTCGATCCAGAAAGTGCTATTTACAAAAATTTCTTAAAACGACTTCCAATTGGCAGACTTGGTGAACCAGATGACTTTATAGGACCATGTATATTCCTTGCTTCAAGTGCCAGTGATTTCATGACAGGTGCAAATGTTGCTACTGAAGGCGGATATTGGGCTAATTAATGTATATTACAAAGTTAAAGATCTTATAAAATAACATATTACTTTAATAAAAATTAGGAGGAATAATAAATGGGAAAGAAAGTATTTGTAGATTTAACTCATCCATTCAGCGCTGATATACCAAGGTGGCCTTATTTTGCAAAGCCAGTAGTAGATTCCATGCATACATTGGCAAAAGGTGGTGTTCTTACACAAAGAATCGATTGTGTTCAGCACACTGGTACACATTGTGATGCACCACGTCACGTTATGGAAATTGAATTCAATGGCAAGAGAGCTCGTTATACTCATGAAATGCCAGTTGATGCATACATGGGTGATGCAGTTTGTCTTGAAATTGAAATTGAACGTTGGGGATTAATCCTGCCAGAACATCTTGAAGATGCTTGCAAACGTGCAAATATTAAACCAGAAGAATTAGAAGGAATGGTCGTTTGCTTAAATACAGGAATGCATCGTAAATTTGATGATTCAAAAGACTACTATCATTACTCATGTGGTACAGGCGTTGATGCAGGAAAATGGTTTGTAAAACACAAAGTTAAATGTGTAGCCATGGACATGCAAGCTCTTGATCACCCTCTTCATACAGCTATGGGTAATAACGGTGCTACACGTTTGAACTTACTTGGTGCTTCAGGAAAACCAATCACAGAAGAATATAAAGAGCAGTTCGGTGAAGAAGCATATGCTGAATTTGATAAAGATGAATATATTAGAATTCATGGTAAAGAAGCATATGATGCTAAATTTGGTAAATTAGAAGCAATCGGATGTTGGGGCACATGGGAACCTTGCCATAAAGAATTGTTAGGACATGGTATCGTTGGTGTTGAAAACCTTGGTGGAAATTTAGACAAGGTATCTGGAAAACGATTTAGATTCTTGTGCTTACCAATCAGATGGTACATGGGTGATGGATCTATGGTTAGATGCGTTGCGGAAATAGATGAAGATGATTTGAATGATGTTCCTGAAAGAGTTTATAATTATGGTGGATGTATATAGAAAAAAATAGTTAAATAACAATTAGCAATTATGAAAAAATATAAAAAAAGGTGCTAAGGGAAGCAATGGAATACTTTGTATATAGAAGATTCTAAATTGCTTCCCTTAATGTTTTGACATATTTTAAATATGCAGATTAGATTGTATAAGAAAATAAATGAAAGAAAAACTGGAGGATGTTATGAAAAATTTAAAGTTAACAAAATTTAATGTTTTTGCAATGTTATTGATACCATTTGTATGGATATACGAGCTCTCCGTAGTTGCTCCTATCTTAGGTTCAATAGGAGCAGCATTTCCCTCTGCATCAACTTTCCAATTGCAATTGATTGTTATTATACCATTTTTTACATCCATTCCCATGAGTGTGCTTGCAGGAAAACTAGCTAAACGATATGATAAAAGAAATATAATCATCTTGGGGTTATTGATTTATGGTATTACCGGAATGTTGCCGTTCCTTGCTCAGACTATGAATCAAATATTGATTTGTAGATTAGTTACAGGTATTGGAGTTGGACTGGTATTACCTTTGCCAAATGCGATGATTGCAGAACATTTTGAAGGAACTAAAAGGCAAAGAATGCTTGGCTTAGCTACTTCAGTAGCTAATATTGCAAATGTGCTTGATAGTATTGCTGTAGGATTCATTTTACTGCTCGGATGGAGATATCCATTCTTATGCTTTAGCATTCCTCTTGTAATCATGGTTATTGCAATATTTGGATTACCCAAATCTGATCCAAAGAAGAAACCCACTGTTATAGTGAAAGATCGTATGGCAACCAATGGTATTCCAAAGATTGCGTGGGCATTAGTTGCTTTTATGGCAGTCAACTGGTTATTCTTTGCTTTTAACATTACAAACATGGCATTGTTTATGGTTAAAGAAAAAATAGGCTTGCCTTGGATGATTGGTATAGCAATTTGTTTCCCAGGACTTGCCAGTATTTTATCTGGTGCAGTTTTTCCAGAGTTTTATAAAAAAACTAAAAATTATTTAGTCTCTATATCTATAGCGTTTTTCGCTGTTGGATATGTAGTGATGTTTTTGACTCATTCTTTTGCAACTCAAACTTTTGGTAATCTTTTGATTGGACTTGGTTCAGGAATGCTTACACCTTATATCTTGAACTTAACATCTCAAAAAGTTGAGGCGAATCATAGAGATGCTGCATATGGTCTTGTAACTAGCGGTATTCACATTGGATATCTAATAGCCCCATTTGCTCAACTTGCTATATTAACTATTTCAGGGAATGGCACACCTAGATTTTTATTTGGATTTTCAGCTGTTATGTTGATTATTGCTACAATCGTAACTTTGTTTATAGCAATAAAAAATCCTAATAAAATAGTAGTAGATATCGAAGAAAAATCTCCAATAGAAGTATAGATGAAAGAATTTGAATTGTATTTATCAAAATTTAAATAATTTACTATAATTATAAGACACCTGTATTTAACAGGTGTCAGTTTCTATTTGTAAAATGCAAATAAAAAGAGGTGAGAGTAATGTCAATTTTTCATACATTTGATTTATCTATGATTCAATGGTGTTGGGTAATAATAGCTGCATTTTTAGTAGGGTTTTCAAAGACTGGAATTAGTGGCTTTTTAATGCCTGTTATACCAATTATTGCGAGTGTTTTTGGGGGAAAAGAATCAACTGGAGTTATCCTTCCACTGTTAATAATAGGAGATGTTTTCGCACTTTATTATTATAATCGACATGCGGATTGGAAAAACATAAAAAAGCTTTTGCCATGGACACTTATAGGATTAGTAATGGGTATTGTAGTTGGAAATCTAATTAATGATAAACAATTTAAGGCAGTTATATCTGTTTCAGTTTTACTTTGTTTAGTAGCTTTAATTTACACTGAAAAAAAGGGCGAAAATTTAAAGGTTCCACAAAACAAATGGTTTTATGCACTAGCGGGAATTGCTACTGGTTTTACATCCATGATTGGAAATGCGGCAGGACCTATATTTAGTGTTTATTTATTAACCATGAACTTTAAAAAAAATGATTTTATGGGCACAACAGCTTGGTTTTTCTTTCTAATCAATTTAACTAAGGTTCCATTACAAATTTTGTTTTGGCATAATATTTCCACTAAAACAATTATTCTTAGCATTGGAATGATACCATATATTGCAATAGGTGCACTACTAGGTATGCTTTTAATTAAAAAAATAAATGAAAAGTACTTTAGATACATTATTATAGCTGTGACAGCAATAGCTGCAGTAAGGCCTTTGATATAGATCTTAAAGTTGCATATATTAATTGTAAACAAGATTAAGAAGTAAAATCTACTGGAACAATATATTATTTATAATTTGATATGAAATTATATTTTAAAAACAAGATGAATTAAGGGAAGCATATCATTGATATGCTTCCCTTATAAGTTATATTATTATCAACGCTAGTTATATATATATTAAAGCAAAGGGGGCTCTGCTTTAACTTCTATTCTATATTTAAATAATAGTATAAGAGTGTGTCAGTTACGTGGCAAATATGTGGAATATTTATTAACTTTGACATAACTAATGTTAACTATAAAGAAAAAAATATTATGAATACTTAAGCAAATATTTAGAAAGAGTTTATTTACAAACGAATCATCCAAAATGATTATATTACATTTTAATTGGATATAATTTTAAAGGGTAATAATTTTTCACATAACCAATAAGGAAGATTATATCTATGCGAAAGGATGATTTGATTATGGAGTTAAAGGATAAAATTAATTCTATTATGGAATTATGTGGTAGTGACCAACAAATTATAATCAGAAGATTTCATATTGGTAAAGTGAACCCTATTGAGGTCGCACTTTTATATAAAGATGGTTTAGTAGATCAAAACATTATCAGTAGAGATATATTAGATCCTTTAATGCACCAAGTTAATGAGAATTTGAGTACCGTTGAATTGATTAATGAGTACGTATGCGATAAATACATTTCAATGTCTAAGATTTCTATTGAAAATGATATTAACATAGTTGCGAAAAACATAAAAATTGGACAGACGGCTATTTTTATATATGGAGCAAATAGTTCTATTGTTGCAGACACAGCTGGTTCTGAGCATAGAAGTATTACAGAACCAATGGATGAAGTGGGAGTTAGAGGACCAAGAGATGGTTTTGTAGAAAACCTTCAAGTAAATATAAGTCTAGTAAAAAAATCTCTAAAAGATAGAAATTTAAAAATAGAGAACCTAATTGTTGGGAGAAGATCTCAAAAGGATATAGCTTTATTATATGTTGATGATATTGTAGATAAAGAGATACTTGCTGATATTCGTAATAGATTATCATTAATTGATGTAGATTTTATCGGATCTAGTGGAGAAATTTCACAATACATTGAGAAATACCCATATTCTATTTTTCCTCAAGCATATGTGACTCAAAGGCCAGATGCTGTGCAATCAAATATTTTAGAAGGGAAAATCGCTATAATTGTTGATGGTACACCCTTTGTTATTACTGTTCCATCTTTGTTTATAGAATTTTTTCAAGCAGCAGAAGATTATTATCAGGGAACAATTGTAAGTAATTTTAATAGATTCATTCGTATCTTTGCAACTTTTGTAGTTGTCATGTTGCCTTCTGTTTATTTAACGTTAATTATGTATAATTCTGAACTGATTCCAATTCGATTTATAATTCCTATTGTTCAATCGAGAGTAGGAATAGGTTTATCACCATTTCTTGAAATATTATCTATGCAAGTTGTTATAGAAATTTTAAGAGAAGGAGGATTACGACTTCCTAATAAAATTGCTCAAACATTAAGTGTAGTTGGAGGTTTTATAATAGGTAATGCTGCTTTGCAGGCGAAAATAGTTAGCCCAAGCACATTAGTAATAGTAGGAGTTGCGACTATTGGAACGTTTATCGTACCAAGTTATGATATGTCAATCTCAATAAGGTTATTAGGATTTCCTTTATTGTTTTTAGTTAATTATTTAGGAGCATTAGGTTTAATTGCAGGTTTGTATTTTTTATTTGTACATCTTCTTTCATTAGATAGCTTTGGAGTTCCATATTTTCCACTAGACAAATATGGCGATCTAAAAGATATGTTTATTAGAGCTCCATTATGGAAAATGAATAAGAGACCTGAGTCAACACCCAACAATAACCCAGTAAGACAGACTGATTTTAGAAATAAATTTGGAGGAAATAAAAATGAAAAAAGTAGGAAGTAACGATATATCTCCAGGTGAGGTTACTTTTCTTCTTATTGGATCTATGATTGGTGTTGGAATATTATCATTACCTAATGATCTAGTACCTTTCGCAAAACAAGATGCTTGGATATCAGCATTTATTGGAGTTATATATCCATTATATATGGTTATTATTGCCACGATTTTATGCAAAAAACATCCTAAAAAAAATATCTTAGCTTTAAGCAGGATATGTTTTGGGAAATTTATTGGAAGTATTTTGAATATTATTTTTTTATTTTATTTTGTATTACTTACTACAGCTATAGCTTTTCAAGTTAGTTTAATAAAGGGGACCTTAATAGTTAGCTTTTTAAGTTTACAAAAGATATTAATAGTAATACTTGCATTAGCTGCTTATACCGTAATAAAAGGATTAAAGGTCTTAGCAAGAGTCAATCAATTAATGTTTGTACTTACTGTAATTTTATCTGTAATTTTATGCGCTGCGTTGTTCCAAGGAAACTATTTAAATATAAGTCCAATACTAGGCAGTGGAGTTTTAAATATAGTAAAGACAAGCAAATTCTCGGCTTTTGCTTATGGAGGAATTGAAATTATATTTTTAATCTATCCATTTATAACTGATAAGACAAAGGTTATGAAATCATCGATAAAAGGAGTTCTAATAACAGCAATAATTTATGCTTGGATTACATTTATTACAATTTATTATGTTGGAATAGATATTATTCCTAAGATATTATGGTCTGTAAATATGGTAGCTAAGACTGTAAGAGTACCTGTTATTAGCAATTTTAAGTTTGTGTTTCTTGTTATATGGGCTCTTATTATTTGTAAAACAATAGCTAATAACTATTTTGCGATAGTTCTTATATTAAAGGACTTTTTTAAAAAAACAAAGACAAAAAAAATTGTCTATATTATTTATCCATTAATATTTTATTTATCTCTAAAGTATAGTAACCTTTCAACATCAACTGGTTTTCTAAAGTTTATAATTCCTAAATATGTTTTATTCAATATAGCTTATGTGACAATAATAACACTAGTAATTTATTTGAAAAAGGATAATTAAAATGAAGAATAACAAAAAGATATATATAATACCAATTTTAGCATGTATTGCAATTGCTATTTTTTTCTCTTCTGGTTTAAGACAGCAGCAACCAGTTGAACAATTGAATATTATTTCTGCAATAGGCCAAGACATTGACATAAAGGGTGATATTGCGAACTATATTACATTATTTTCAGTATATTTATTTGAACCTCAAGAAAAAATAGAAAGTCATGTAATAAATTCTACTGCTACAAGTTTTGGACAAACTAGGCAGACAAGGCAACTAATAGATGACAAGGAAAGTATATTAGGTTCAGAAAAAATAGTTATTGAGAGTGAAGAGAATGTAGTGTATGGTATTAGGAATATGATAGATATTTTATTTAGAAACCCATATTTAAATGACACTGCATATATTGTAGTATGCAAAGGTAAGGCATCAAACATACTTAATATGAAGATAAAAGGATATCCAAGCTCCGGAGATTTTATAGCTGGATTAATTAAGAACTCCAAATACTATAATTTTTTTTCAGATAATTATAAAATAATAGATTTGTTTTTTACTGTTGACAGTGAGGGACGCAACATTGCATTGCCTTACATTGAAATGACAGATAAAGGAATTAAAATCACTGGAATGGCTTTATTTAAAAAAGATAAAATGGTTACAAAAATCAGTATAGATGAGTCTAAAACAATGAATATGATAAAAGAAAATAATGTTCGTGGCATCCTTACAATACAGAAAGGTGCAAAAGAGGCTATTGACTATTATGCTACTTCTAAGAGAAAAATATCTTGCGTAAAGAAAGGTGATAAATATAATTTCACTATAAATATTGATTTAAAAGGCGATATAATAGCGAATACACTTTATAAAAATTTACAAAGTAGTCCTGAAAAAAATGATGAATTTAGCAGAGATATGGCTAAAAAAGTTAAAAAAGAGTGTGATGATTTTATAACCAAAATGAAAAGTCAATATAAAGTTGATTGTTTGGATCTAGGTCAGGTTGCAGCAGCTAAATATGGTAGACAAACGGGCTTAGATTGGAATTCTATAATATGTAATTCAGAAATTGAAGTAAATGTAAAAGTTAATGTCCAAAAGACTGGGAGAGGTGATTATTAAATTTAAGGCTAACATGAGGAGAAATTCTTGTCTTAGTCTTTTTTGGTTTATATTGCCACGAATATAACCAAATATAGTACAATAGATACTAGAGGATGAATAAGTAAATAATTTTATGGAGGTTATTATGAAAAAAATTTCACCGTTTTCACAAAAAATGTGGACAATTGATGGATTAATTATTACAAGTGTATTTTTAATAATTGCAGTGGCTTTAAGTATATTTTTAGGGTTTGATTCAATATGGAAATATATATTAATATTTAGTGTGTATGTAATAGCAATTATAATATTTATAAATTCATTATTTATGCCAAAATATAAGTATGAAAAATTCAGTTATGATATGGATGAGGAAAAGATTATCTTGAAGTATGGAGTGTTTACTGAAATAAATGTAATTATCCCAATGAGTAGAGTTCAGTATGTAGATACGGAGCAAGGAATAATATTAAAAAAATATAAGCTGATAAACTTAACTGTACATACTGCTGGGGGAGCTTATAAAATTCCATATTTAGAAAGTGAGATAGGAAATGTACTTCAGTTAAGTATTACAAAAACTGTTCAGGAGAGAAGTATATGAGAGAGTTAAAGCACCAACATAAATTTATAATATTTTCTGAAATTTTTCAATTTATAAAAAATAGTATAGTTCCACTTATTATATTTTTAATATCCATAGGTTCTAAAATCCCTAAAAAGTATGGCGGAGATTATACAGAAGGTATAGTCATAATTACTTTTTTTGTTATAGTTAGCGCTTTAGCTATATTTAAATGGAAGAGAAATGTATATAACGTCCAAGCTGAGGGCATGTACATGAAATACGGTATTTTTGAAATTCATGAGAGAACCGTTCCTTTTTCACAAGTACATACTGCAGATATATCATCATCATTAATTCAGCGCTTTTTTAATGTCTGCAAGCTTGAAATTGATACTGCTGGGGGAGATACAAAGTCTGAAATATCTATTTTATTATCTAAGAAGGAAGCACTAACAATTAAAAGTATAATATTTAAGGTTAAAAGAAATGAAAATCAAGATGAAATTGTAGAAGAAAAAAATATGAAAAAGCTCACTTCTTCTTTAAAAGATTTATTTGTTATGGCGACATTTTCTACCCGTATTTTAGCCGGATTTTTTATAATTTTTGCTTTTTATTCTAAGATAGATGATATATTGCCAAAGGAATTTAAGAAGAAAGCTCAAGGGTATACTGATAATGTAATGAAGGGAGTTAATGGTGTTAATATAATCAAATATGCAGTAATATTAATTTTTATTATTTTGTTTATTTCTTGGGTTATATCTATTGGTTTAACTATAATAAAATATTACAAATTTACAGTTATACGCGAAGACGATAATATTAAATTATCATATGGATTATTTAATAAAAAGGAAGTAACTATTCCGGTGAAACGAATTCAAAGTTTAATTATAGTTGAGGGAGTTATTAAAAAGTCATTAGGGTACTTTTCATTAAATGTTGAAACCATAGGTTATGGAAAGGATAAGAGCGAGAGTACGATGATTTGTCCTATTGCTAAAAGAATAGTGCTTGATAAGTTTTTTGTGGATATTTTACCTGAAATGAATATAAGTTATAAACTAGAGAAGTCTCCTAGAAAAGCTTTAAAGGGATTTCTTTTATTTAGATTAGTACCTGAGTTTATAGTAATGTCTTTAGTAGCATATTTTGCACCTTATGGGTACTATATATTTTTATTAATTCCTATCTTGGTAATCTTATACTATACAAGATTTATTGATAATGGACTGTATTTTAGTGATAAGTTTATTGTTATGAGATATAGAAAATTTGCAAGAGAAACTATTATAATACAAAAGGAGTCTATACAGTCGATAGAAAAAATACAAAATATATTCCAAAAGAAAAAGGCTGTTGCTAAATGTAAAGTAACAATAGCAGGGGACATCTTGGGTAGTTCCTATACGGTTAGATATATGAATGAAGATTTTATAAAAGATTATTTTGAATTTTGAAATTAAATTAACATAAGGTAAAAAATGTATATATAACGACAAATATCTTCTAAAAACACTGTTCATGTACATATTTTTACCTTTCATGTCATAATTGTATACATATAAGGGGAAAAGAATTATAATATAGTGAAATGCTTATTATAATTCAATGGTAATATTTTAGATATTACTTGCTTAATGAAGACAAAAGTCATCATCCATTTTTGTGAATAATACGGTAATAAATATTCGCTGAATTTATTTTGAATTTTAATAAACTAGAATTGTATATACAAAATAAAATTCTTATTAAAGGAGGTGCCTCATGGTAATGCAAACAATATTACGTAAAAAAACTATTAAAGTAAGTATAGTAACTTTACCTATATTAATCGTTATATATTTGGGCATATCAATGTATTTTAGCAATCATTTTTATTATGGTTTTGTAATTAATGGTATTGATGCTTCTTGTAAAACTGTAGAGGAAGTTGATACAGAAATGTTAACGAAATCCAAAACATATACATTGGATTTGAAAGAACGAAATGGAGTGAAAGAACAGATTAAGGCTAATGAGATTGGCTTAAAATATAATGTAAAGGATAAAATTCAAGCTTTAAAAGAAAGTCAGAATTCATTTACGTGGATTTTTTCGTTCTTTAATCCAAAAACTTCTGAAATGAATGGCATAGTTACATATGACGATAAACTATTAAAAGAACGTTTTGATAAGCTCGCAGTTTCTGATAGCAAGAAAATAATTGAGCCTAAAAATGTTAGCTTTAAATATTCGGATAAGGGTTATGTTATTGTAAAGGAAGTTAAAGGAAATAAAGTAGATAGTAAGCAGTTGTATGCAAATCTAGTAAGTGCAATTGTTAAGGGAGAAACAACAGTAGATTTGGAGGCGAAAAATTATTACATCAATCCCAAATATACTTCAACATCTCAAAAAGTTAAAAATACTAAAATTTTACTTAATAAGTATATAACTTCAAAGATTACGTATACCTTTGCTGGAGGTGAAGAAGTTTTAGACGGCGCTACAATACATAACTTTCTTGGAGTTGACGAAAACCTCGAAATTACATTTGATAAAGATAAGATGGATGATTATGTAAAGAAAGTTGATAATAATTATAATACTTATGGTAAGCAAAGAAATTTCGCTACGTCTCTCGGGACAACGGTAAAGGTAAGTGGAGGTGATTATGGTTGGTTGGTTAATCGCTCAGGGGAAGTCAATGATCTAATTGTGGCTATAAAAGGTGGACAAACTATAACAAAAGAGCCACATTACACACAAACTGCTGCATCTCATGATATTAATGATATCGGCAGTACTTATGTTGAAATTAATTTGACAAAACAGCATTTATGGTTTTATAAGAATGGTTCTCTTGTTGTACAAGGAGATGTTGTTACTGGTGATGTAAGTAAAAACCATGCAACACCTGCAGGGGTTTATGTACTAAAATATAAGGAGAAAAATGCTACATTAAAGGGAGAGGGTTATAGTACTCCTGTTGATGTTTTCATGCCATTTAATGGCGGAATTGGTATACATGATGCAAGTTGGAGAAATAATAAGTTTGGCAAAAATATATATTTAACAAATGGTTCTCATGGTTGTATAAATTCACCGCCTATTTTAGCAAAGACGATATATAACAATATAAAAGCTGGCACTCCAGTTATTTGTTATTAGCAGTAATTTAATAAAGTAGATTTCATTATTAAAAATTAAGTACAGAGTTGTAATAAACTCTGTACTTAATTTTTTTTCTTTAAATACAGGCAATAGCGATCATTTACTGATATCAATTTTTAACTTAACTTTATGAACATGACCAATTTGAATAAGTATAGGGGGACTGGATATTACAAGGGTTTTCGTCTAACTCAGGTAATTTCTTTTTATCATCATGTTTCTTTTCACAATCGTACTTATCTTTATCAGTAGGTTTATCAACATGTTTCTTTTCACAAATGCAATTATCTTTATCAGCAGGTTTATCATCATGTTTTTTTTCACAATCGTACTTATCTTTATCAGTAGGTTTATCAACATGTTTCTTTTCGCAAATGCAATTATCTTTATCAGTAGGTTTATCAACATGTTTCTTTTCACAAATGCAATTATCTTTATCAGCAGGTTTATCATCATGTTTTTTTTCACAATCGTACTTATCTTTATCAGTAGGTTTATCAACATGTTTCTTTTCGCAAATGCAATTATCTTTATCAGTAGGTTTATCATCATGTTTTTTTTCACAAATGCAGTTATCTTTATCAGTAGGTTTATCATCATGTTTCTTTTCACAATCGTAATTATCTTTGTCTGTAGGTTTATCATCATGTTTTTTTTCACAAATGCAATTATCTTTATCAGTAGGTTTATCATCATGTTTCTTTTCACAATCGTATTTATCTTTGTTTGTAGGGTTATTATCATGTTTTATTTCATAATCACATTGGTCTTCGCAATCATTTTTATCTTCACACCAGTCTTCAGGATGATAATTTATTTCAATATTAGACATAACATCGCTCCTTAGATTTATTTAATATATAATACGTAACTTAATTAAAAATGATACTAACATGTTCTTAATTAAATTTCGTAATCAAAGTATTACAATAAGTAAATATACGGTAACGATTGCTTTGCTTATAACATATTATGTAAAAGGTCTTAAGACCTGAAAAAAAGGAGGATTTACTTATGGAAAAGAATCAAACTACGCACCCTTGTGATAATTGTGGTGAAATCATTAGTTCCAAAACATTGCCTTTAAGTAGTGGAGTTACAATTATACCAAGTGGTATTAGTGGACCTCTAGTCGCTAAAATCCCTGTAGTAATCGGCGAAACAGAGATTCAAATAGATATTGAGGCTGAGTTTAATTTGAACGAACCATTTTATGAAATTAAAAGAATAAAGAAAAATGTATATTTAACTCAATGTAAATTACTACCTAGATCGGGAGTAGTTGCTGCAGATGGCACTCTCATATCCGGAAAATTATTTATAAGTGGATTTGTAAGAAAAAATATAGAATATGCAACAGCTGACTGCATAGGGGATAAAGTTGTAAGTGGTAGAATAGCACACACAACAATTGATGTCCCATTTACAGCTGTTACAGAACTTCAATATTCAGTGCCACCAGTAGTTAGTGTTCGTGGAGTTCAAACTGAGATAGATTTATTAAGTAGTTGTGGGTGTAATGACTGCACGGGAACTATTATGGGGAAATCAGGGTGTGAACAATATTTTGAAGATAGTATAACTTTTACTGAAACCCCATACTGTGAGTTAGTAGGAGTAAGAATTATTGAAGACGATATTAATACAGATCCTATAAAATGTCATCCAGATTCAAAAGTACAACTTTATAATAAAATAATAGAAAAAATGGTCTTATATGTTAAAATTAAAGTATTACAAGTGCAACAGGTAAATATTCCATTTTCTCATCCAGTTAAACCCGAGTGCACTACAACTCAGTATTCTGATTACGAAAAGTAAATATATAAACATTTAGGTATAGCCGTGCATCTAAAGAAGATATTATTCTTTAGATACGCGGTTATTTATATATATCTGATATATTATATATTTAATGATATTTAAAGTAACGCTTATTGTATTTTCTACATAGTATGTAGAAGGTCATAAGACCTCAATAAAAGGAGGAATTACCTTTGGAAAAAAATCAAGTTGTATACCCTTGCGATAATTGTGGTAAAATTATTAGTTCACAAACATTACCTTTAAGTAGTGGAACTACTATTACACCAGTTGGTATTAGAGGCCCTCTAGTAGCTAAAATTCCTGTAGTACTCGGCGAAAGAGAGATTCAAATAGATGTTGAAGCTGTGTTCAAATTAAACGAGCCATTCTTTGAAATTAAAAGAATAAAGAAAAATGTATATTTAACTCAATGCAAATTGCTACCTAGATCGGGCGTAATTGCTGCAGATGGCACTCTAGTATCCGGAAAATTATTTATAGGTGGATTCGTAAGAAAAAATATAGAATACGCTACTGCTGACTGTGTAGAAAAAGAAATTGTAAGTGGTAGAATCGCTCATACGACAATAGATGTACCATTTACAGCTGTAACAGAAGTTGTATATACAGTGCCACCAGTAGTTAATGTTCGCGGAGTCCAAAAAGAAATAGATTTATTAAGTAGTTGTGGATGTAATGACTGTACGGGCACTATTATGGGGAAATCAGGATGTGAACAATATCTTGAAGATAATATAACTTTTACTGAAAGCCCATACTGTGAATTAGAAGGAATAAGGATTTTTGAAGACGATATTAATACAGATCCTTTATACCATAAAACTAATTCAAAAGTACAACTTTATAATAAAGTAATAGAAAAAATGGTTGTATATATTAGAGTCAAAGTATTACAATTGCAGCAGGTAAATATTCCAATTGTTCACCGTTGCGATGATGACGAAGAGTAAAGAGCCCTTATAGACACTTAAAAATAACCGTTTTTCTAAAAAAATACTATTCTTTAGAAAAACGGTTATTTAAATATCATCAATATAATATATTTGATGATATTTAAATACATAAGGCATCTGGAATAAAATAACTAATCGGTATGCTAGTCTAGTCCATTTTATTTCATATACCAAACTCTTATAGTAAAGGAGCATTCTTCAATGAAACCATACAATAACAGTGACAAATTGAGAATGGTAAAGTTGCTTATTGTTTTGAATATGTTACAACAACCAAATTGTATTATAAATGTTAATAAAAAAGCCAAGAAAAACTCAACAAATGTTAAACATAAAAATAAAAAATTGGATAATTTAAATATAAAAAAAAATGCGAAAGATAAAATGGATTCAGAATTATTACTACCAATAGAGCAAGTAATCGTTGAAGAGGATTCAGAATTAATACTACCTATAGGGCAAGTAATTATTGAAGAGGATTCAGAATTAATACTACCTATACAAGAAGTAACTATTAAAGATGATTCTAAATTCATAATTCCTATTAGTGATAGATTAAATAATGAAAAAATCTTTATTATTTCAAAACTAATACAACGATTATATTATAGTGAAATGAGTAATAAAACATTGCAAAACTGCTTAATAGATATTAAGCGTGAAAATAATGTAGCAGCAAATAAGTCAAGCTTGATTAGAAATTCAAAAGATAAATTGGAGACAACATACATACTTCCAATACAAGAAGTAATTATTAAAGATGATATTGAATGTATAAAGAAAAAAGATGATAGTAATATTATTATCAATGATATTTATAAAATTCATGAAAATATAAATAATGATTACTGTGAAACTTTAATATCAACACTACCAATAATAATAGCTGAAAAAAATATAGATATACCTATTGAATCAACATTTAGATTGAAAAATGCTGCATTAGATATAAAAAACATGAAAAAGGACGTATATTTAACTAGTAGTAAGTTATTACCTATGTATGAAAAAAATGATACTTTTCCCTTATTGAATGGAAAACTTTTTTTAGAGGGTTTTATTAGAAATGAAATAGATTTTTCTATAGCAAAAGGTGTTTATGATAACATAATTAATCTAGATACTGAATGTGTTATAATTTATATCCCGTTTAAATGTACCTCTTTAATTAACTGTAAGGTTCCCCCAGTTTTCTCAAAAGGAAAGGGGCTAGATTATATACCCATTTATATATCATCGGATTGTTTAAATATCAATAATGATTTTAATGAATATTTAATGGAAAAAAACACTCAATGTAGTGAATATATCAATTGTGATATTGCACCTATAAATTGTAAAATAGAAAGAGTGAAAATTCATGAAACATATACCCTGGTTGATAGAAAACATTTTAGTGATAAATTCCCTTTAGAAATGAATTTCCATACTATTAAAGAGAACATACTATTAAATCTTTCATTAACATTGATTCAAAAACAAGATATATCAATTAATTATAGAAAAAATTCTAAGTAATAACATGTAAAACGACAAGAAAACATAGACAAATAAGCAAAAATGTGCTATTATTGTATAATACAATATAACTTTGTCGATTTGTAAAACGCTTGTTAAATAAATTAACAAGTAGATATTTTGGTGATATTTATACAATGATTTATCGTGAATATAAATAATGGATAAGTTATAGTTATAATATTATGAATCAAATTAAAAAGGGGACACATTAATTATGGAAAATAACGACATTCAAGTTCAAAACGGCGACATTAATAATCAACCAATGACATTTAAGGATTGGATACTTACTGATCTATTGTTATTAATACCTATAGCAAATATAGTGTTAATGTTCGTTTGGGCATTTGGTAAAAACGTAAATAAAAGTAAAAAAGCATTCTTTCAAGCACAGTTAATTATGTGTGCAATAGGATTGGTAATATATATTATATTTTTTGCTGCTATAATAGGTTCTATAATGAATAGAGGTTATTAAATAGCAGGTCAGGACTATGATTACTTTAAATAAATAATAGTAAGCCCACATCTTATGGTAAGGTATGGGCTATTTTATGCTTATGATAAATTATAAATTTATGCCTTTCTATACTTTTTAAGAGCTATGGTGTTTAATATAAGAAATAGTAATGCATAGCCTATAAGGATTAGTACATCATATCTAACGTCTATTAGACTCTTTCCCCTTAGCATAACATCTTTTAATGCTTCGGCTCCGTAAGTCATAGGAAATACTTTTGATAATATCTTTGCCCAGACAGGTGAGTTTCTCAAATCAAAAATACCACTGAACATAATTTGTGGAACTATTACTATAGGGATAAATTGAAATAATTGAAATTCATTACGTGCAAAGGCAGATAAGAGAGTTCCAAGTGCTAAAGATCCTGAGGCAAGTACCAAATTTAACACAAGCACTGCCCAAAAGCTGCCTACCATGGGCACGTTAAGGCCATATACACTAAAAATCTGAAGTATTATAGTCTGAATGGCTACAAAGGATCCAAACCCTAGGAAATATCCTAAAACTATCTCCCACCTTTTTAGGGGAGTGGCAAGAATTCTATCAAGCGTTCCGCTTATTCTTTCTCTCAAAAATGCAACGCCTGCTATTAAAAATACGAAAAAGAAGATAAAGAAACCCATAAGGATTGGAGCCATGGAATCAAATGCTCCCATATCCATAGAACCATGTAAAAAACTAATTTCGGGCTTTTGAGTAGTACTACTTAAAGAAAGCTTGTTTAGCGTGTTCATAACAAGGCTGGTTATAGAAGGGTCAGCGCCATCTAATGTAACATTTGGTTTATTGCCAATAAAAACAATATAGGCATCTATACTTTTATCATTCAAATTTTTCAATGCGATTTCTTCGCTAGAAACTTTATTAACGTTGGCAAAGGTTTGTAGTTTTTCTACATAAATAGGTGGTGCTGAAATAAGATCAATATTTGGTGTTGTGGTTGCGGAGCTGAGAATAGCACTTAAAAGATACATTACAAAAACTGGAGCAACAAACATTAGAGCGATAGATCTTTTGTCACCGCGAAGTTGTTTTATTAATCTTTTAGCAATCGATAATACTCTCATATGTGATTCACCTTCCCTTCTTTTCCATAATAGAGAAATGCGCCTTCAACCGTGCTTTCCCCAGATTTTTCTTTTAATTCATCAGGGGTGCCAATTGCAATTAGCCCGCCGTTTCTAATTAGAGCAAGCCTATCACAATGTTCAGCTTCATCCATAACATGGGTAGTTATAATTATTGTAACTCCTTCTTTTCTTAAACGCTCAAATTCCTTCCAAAATTCGAGCCTAAGAACTGGATCAATTCCTACGGTAGGTTCATCAAGAATAAGTAGTTCTGGTTTGTGAACTAAGGCTATAGCAAGGGATAATCTTCTTTTCATTCCACCAGAAAAATTCTTAATAAGTTTTTTACCTTCATCACGAAGAAGAACCAATTCTAAAACCTCACTTGCTCTTTGTTTTGCAAATTTTTTCTTCAGGCCATATAAAGATGCAAAAAATAATATATTATCAAGAGCGGTTAAGTCTTCATATAGTGCGTCACTCTGAGCCATATATCCAATTTTTGAAACTACAGCTAGTGATGGCATTTTAGTTCCTAGTACGCATACAGAGCCGTTTGTAGGTTCACTCATTCCAACAATAGCTTTTATCAAAGTGGTTTTACCAGAGCCAGATGGGCCAAGGAGGCCAAGTATCTCTCCTTTTTTTACATCCAAATTAATATTTTCAAGTACAACAAATTTTCCGAATTGTTGCTTATAATTTTCTATGTTAATAACATTTTCATTATTCATTTATTACTCGCTCCTTTTTACTCCTATTCCATTTCTTTTAATCAAAGGTATTCTATCCAGCATCATATTTTTCAATACCACATATTATAACTATAAAATATACTTTTTAAATATAATATTTAATAGAATTAAGACTGTACTTTTTTTGACATTTATGGCATAATATAAAGTGGGAATTGTTTTTATTTGTATTTATTAGAATATAATTCAATTTACAAGAAAGGAGGATAATTATTCAAAAACAGTTAAAAAAAGTTGAATATTATTATTCAAAGTGGTAATATGGACTTGTATTATCCTAAATTCTTCATTAAATTATATTAGTTTCTGAATGTAACTTATTCAATGTGGAACTTAGGTACCACTTAATTTATAATTTTAGGGAGGTAGTGTTTATGAATACTAACAAAACTGACAAAATTGTAAAGGTTTCAATTCTAAGTAGTGTAATTTTAGCTTCATTATCACCGGTTATTGCATATGCAGATGAATCGAATTTAAAGATTCCAGAGTTATCATCTAGTCAAAATGGAACACTTATGATGGGACTCGTAATTTGTCTTTTGGGCATGGCATTTGGTTTTTATCAATTTTTAAGGGTAAAGAAAATTAGAGCACATAAATCAATGCTTGATGTTTCAGCTATTATATTTGAAACATGCAAAACTTACTTAATTCAGCAAGGTAAATTTATTGCAATTTTATTTCTTCTTATAGGTAGCATTATTGCATTTTACTTTGGTTACTTGCAAGGAACTAGCTTTGGTGGAGTATTATTAGTACTTGGCTGGACTATTGTTGGTATACTTGGATCTTATGGCGTTGCTTGGTATGGCATAAGAATGAATACGTTTGCAAATAGTAGGATGGCATTTGCTTCATTAAAAGGTAAACCTTTAAACCTTGTAAATATTCCTCTTGATGCAGGTATGAGCATTGGAGTGCTTTTAATTTGCGTAGAACTCTTTATGATGTTAATAATATTAATCTTTGTTCCACGTAGCCTTGCAGGTGCAAGCTTTATAGGATTTGCAATTGGTGAGTCATTAGGAGCAAGTGCATTACGTATTGCCGGTGGTATTTTTACAAAAATTGCCGACATTGGATCAGATCTTATGAAAATTGCTTTCAAGATTAAGGAAGATGACCCTAGAAATCCAGGAGTTATTGCAGATTGTACTGGAGATAATGCAGGAGATAGTGTTGGCCCTACTGCTGATGGATTTGAGACTTATGGAGTAACAGGAGTTGCTTTAATCTCATTTATTGTTCTTGCGGTTGGTATGTCATTTCCACAGGCAGATAGATTAATACTTCAGTCTACTCTTCTTACATGGATTTTTACAATGCGTATATTGATGGTTATTACGTCAATTGCAGCATTTTATATAAACAGAGCTTATAGTGAAATGAAATACAGTAATACCGATGATCTTGATTTTGAACAACCTCTAACAAATCTTATTTGGATCTCATCAATACTATCAATAATTGTTATTTTTGTAGTTAGTTACTTAATTCTTGGACCTGGTACTCAGGTTGCATTAACCGCAAACTCTAATAGTATTTGGTATGTACTAGCTATAATTATTAGTTGTGGTACTTTGGGAGGAGCACTTATTCCTGAGGTTACTAAAATATTTACTAGTGGTAAATCAAAACATGTACAAGAAGTTGTTACAGCATCAAGAGAAGGCGGAGCTTCATTAAATATTCTTTCAGGACTTGTTGCTGGTAACTTTAGTGCATTCTGGCAGGGGATGGTATTTGTAGTATTAATGTTTGTAGCATATCTTGCAAGTACACTTGGCTTAAAAGATATAATGATATACCCTTCAGTTTTTGCTTTTGGTTTAGTTGCTTTCGGATTACTAAGTATGGGTCCCGTTACTATTGCAGTAGATAGTTATGGCCCAGTAACTGATAATGCACAATCTATTTATGAACTATCACTTATTGAAACTATTCCTAATATTTCGAAAGAAATAGAAAGAGATTTTGGTTTTAAACCAGATTTTGAAAAAGCAAAATACTACCTTGAAGCTAATGATGGTGCAGGAAATACATTCAAAGCAACTGCAAAACCTGTACTTATTGGTACAGCTGTTGTTGGAGCCACTACAATGATTTTTTCACTTATTCTAGTTATACAAGATGTATTAAAAGTTAAACCTGAAACTATTCTTAATTTACTTAACCCCTACACTTTATTTGGATTTATGTGCGGTGGTGCGATAATCTATTGGTTTACAGGTGCATCTACTCAGGCAGTTTCTACAGGTGCCTATAGGGCAGTAGAATTTATCAAGAAAAATATAGAATTGGATGAGGATGCAGATCAAAGAGCATCTACAGAAAAATCTAAGGAAGTTGTTAAAATTTGTACTCAATATGCACAGAAGGGAATGTTTAACATATTCGTTGCAATATTCTCATTTGCACTAGCATTCGCATTTTTCTCAGCTCCTAGAGGTAATAATACTGAACCAGTAGCATTTTTCGTTGCTTACCTTATATCTATAGCAGTTTTTGGTTTGTATCAGGCTATATTTATGGCAAATGCAGGTGGATGCTGGGATAATGCTAAAAAGGTTGTTGAAGTTGACCTAGATGAGAAGGGTACTCCACTTCATGATGCTTGCGTTATTGGCGACACAGTTGGAGATCCATTTAAAGATACTTCATCAGTAGCATTAAATCCAATAATAAAATTTACGACATTATTTGGAATGCTTGCTATGGAAATTGCTATATCAGAAAGATTCAGAGCTGTAGCTCCATACATTGGAGCGGTATTCTTTGTAATCGCGATTATATTTGTATGGCGCTCATTCTATAGAATGAGAATTAAAAACTAATATTAGTTTAGATTTACAGAGGACTAGATTTTATTTTAAATCTAGTCCTCTGTATTTTATGTTGTTTATTAGAGATAAGAAGGAGCTAATTCTGAAAACAAAGCATAAAAAGGATTTATCAGGCTACTAAAAGCTGAAAGAAAGATTTTTATAGATTCCATCGAAGTACAAAATTATTAGCCCTTACTTGGAACGTACATGATAGGTCAAAACCTGATTCTGAAGAGATTAAATATGTAAACTAAATAGATATTAAGCATAGAAAATATTTTTTATAGGCCTCCTATGGTATAGGGGGCTTATATTTGTGCGCAGGGGCATGGCAATTTGAAATAAAAAGTATTTATTTCATTAATTATATGTAATAATGTCAAGAGTGAACGGAAATTTAAAAAATATTATAATAAGTATATAGGAGGCAATATTAATGGTTACATATATAGGGGTATTGTTATTATTTACATCTATAGGACTAGGTGTGCCTGGTATTTTTATTTATGCTTTTATTGTAGATATAATTAATTGGTTTTCTAATAGAAAAACAAGGACTATTAAACCAAAACGCAAAATATTTAAAAAGAAACAAAAATCAAAGTTAAAATTAGGTGATAAGATTTTTGGATTATTTATTCTAATAGCAATATGTATATTACCGATATGGAGTTTACGTATGGTTACGCCTTATTGGTTAGACGTACCTAGTATAATTACAAAAAACTACAGTGTAGAGGAGGGTAGTGTAATTGTTTATGCTGCAAAACCTACAAGTAGGAAAACTTGGGGTTATGATTCTATAACTGTAAATGGAAATGATCATCCAATAGTAGATGATAGTAAGGTTAAGACAGGTATGAATGTAAAAATAAAATATTTACCTCATACTAAATTAATAATGGAATTGTGGTATGAATAACAAAGTAACGAGTGCCTAGCTAATGAAGAATCCATTTGCTATAGCACTTATTTTAATATCCTCTTACCTATAACAAATTTTTCTTTGTAATATCCCGTCAATTCAGAGATTTTTATAACGTCACCGGATTTTGGAGAATGTATAAATTTATTGCTGCCAATATATATTCCAACGTGAGAGACCTGGTATGGTAGATCTGGATTTGTTTCAAAAAAGACCAAATCCCCATTTCTAAGATCATTCATATTAATAGAAATACCTTCATTTACCTGCTCCATAGTCGTTCTAGGTAAATCTATACCAAAATGTTTATAAGTATATGCTACAAATCCTGAACAATCGAATCCTCCACTCATATATTTTCCAAAAGTATCAGATATTGCAGGTGTTGTGCCACCCCATAAGTAATGCATTCCTAGAAAAGTATCAGAATAGGCTTTTAAATCATTCCCATTTATTAATGAACTGTATTGTTGCCCGTTTGTTATATATTTAGCTTTATTTAAGGGAGTTTTAGAATTTGAGAAAATAGTAAAAATCATATATATTATGAAGATAAATATAAGAATTAAAGTTAAAAACCAGGGGTTTATTGAATTTTGTTTATAATAAGGTTTTCTCATATAATCTCCAATCATTTATTATTTTTAAATATACTATAGTAATTTATTTTAGCATTTCTAATAATATACTAAATATCTAGAAAAATTATTAGAAAAATAAATTTGATTTTGTTTTAACAAAAATATACCAATATGTCACATATTGTGGTATATTAATTAAGGTGAATCAAATGTTATGTAATAATATGTAAAAAAACAAGTCGTTTTATGATAGCCGTACTAAAATAAATTGATTTTCGATTTAATTTTAGTACAAGCTTTTGAGAAGAAGGGATAATTGTTATGAATAAGATGGACTATAAAAGCAAAAAAGTTATGTTGCTGGGATGTTTTTCAGCAGCTTGTTTATCATTAATTATAATCTTATTTAGTACATACAGTATGAATAAAGTACGTATAGAATCTAATTTTATTTCACAAAGAATACTTCCAGGTAAAATATTTTCATTGCAAATTTTAACATCATTAATTAATCAAGAAACAGGAATCAGAGCCTATATTATTTCAGAAAATAAAGTGTTTTTAGAACCATATTATTCAGAAAGCATAGGAATTCAAAAATATTACGATTCTCTTAATAAATTAAGAGAAGTAGGATTAAATAATGACACTATTAACCTAATTGATAAGCAAAGACAATATATTCAAAGATTTTTTTACCAGCAAATTTTATTAGTGGAGTCTGGGGAGTCAGATCAGGCAAAATTGAACTTAACTAAAGGTAAAAAGTTAGTAGATGAATTTAGGGTAACTGATAATATTTTACTAAATGATATTAACTCACAGATAAATAGTTCCAGTAACAAAGTTGTAAAAACTCAAAAAATCCATAAATATTTACTGGTTTTTTTAGGGGTTATACTTATTGCATGTAATTTTATATTTATTAGTTGTATTTGGAATTGTATGCATAAACAAATCAAGAAAAAAGATGAAGTAAATGAAGACTTGCAAAAGGTACTAACTAGTCAAGAGGAGTATATTACCAATATATCTCATGAACTTAAAACACCGCTAAATGTTATATTGTCCGCAGCCCAATTATTGGACATGTATTGTGACAGTGGGTTACTATATGAAAATAAAAATTCAACGATTGAACATATAGACGCAATAAAGCGTAATGCATATAGATTGTCTAAACTCATTAATAACATTATTGATTTATCTAGAATTGAATCTGGAATCTTTGAGTTAAATTTATCTAATAATAATATAGTTGAAGTTGTAGAAGATATGGTAATAGCTGTAACCGAGTTTACAAAAAGTCGAGGGCTAAATATTGTTTTTGATACAGATGTAGAAGAAAAGATTATTGCTTGTGACCCAGAAAAGGTAGATAAGGTAGTATTAAATATTATATCAAATGCGATAAAATTTTCAAGTGATGGTGGTCAAATATTTGTAAATATTAAAAATAACATTGAGTTTGTTGAAATATCTGTTAAAGATAATGGAATTGGAATTGACACAAAATATTTGCAGTCAATATTTAATAAATATAGCCAGATAGACAAATCACTATCACGAAATGCTGAAGGTACAGGTGTTGGATTAACTTTAGTTAAGTCGATTGTAGAATTATCTGGTGGTAGTATAAATGTTGAAAGTGAACTTGGGATAGGAAGTAAGTTTACGGTTAGATTTCCTTCAAAACAAGTAATTAATGAAAATATTCAATTTAATAATGCAATGAGAAATGAAAAACAAAATATTAAAGTAGAATTTTCAGATGTTTATTAATAAAATATGTGTTTTAATAAATATAATTCAGCAAAAATAAGAGAGCCCACTAGGCTCTCTTTATTTAATCCGTTTTAATTTTATGTCATAATGATTTTGATACTGTTTCATTCGAGGATCATTTTTAAAATAACTCTCGTACATACCTCTAGCAATCTTTGCAGCATCAGAACCATAACCACCATCAAATATAACTACAGATATTGCAATTTTAGGATTGTCAGCGGGTGCATAACCTACATACCACGCATAATCGCCTCTACCAATTTTACTTTGTATACTAGATTCAGTAAACTGTGCTGTACCTGTTTTACCACCTGTAGGTATAGGGAAATCGCCAAGTGCTGCATACGCAGTACCGTCTGTACCACCACCTGCACCTGTAACACCATTCATGCCTTGCATAACTAGATCTCTAGTTTCGGCACTCATATTAGCTTTATCTATCACAACAGGTTTCGTTTGAGATATTAATTTTCCATTAGAATCTTTTATGTTATCAACTAAATGAATTTTATATCTTGTTCCACCATTGGCAAGGGTTGCTATATAATTTGCCATCTGTAGAGGCGTGAAATTGTCCATGCCTTGACCAATTGATGCAATGAACATATTGTATGGCAAACTCAAAGAACCATGACCTGTTTGCACTGCCTGATAGTATACATCAGTTACAACTGCATTTATATTAGCATCAGTAAATTTTTGTTTCTTGTAAGTAGGATCAGCTGCAATTAATTGCTTAAATAAACCTACATAATTACTTTTAGAAAAGGTTCCGTTTTTTACAGAATCCCTTATATAATTTTTAATTTGTGTTTTAATTTCTGAAAGCTTTTTACCATCAGAAACAATACTAGTATCATCATCTCTATCATATAAATCTACTGGGGGAAAGCTTGCACCAGAACTAGAAACTCCGTTAGTTAAATTTTGCTCAATACTTAAAAGATATTGTGATGCTGATAAGTTTTTTTGTGACACAGTATTATATACTTGCCCAAAATTCTCACTTATTTCTATTCCGGTACCGGGACTCGTTGAATTAGGATTAGCTCCTAGGCCAAACATCCATGCATATTTAGCTAAGACATCATCCCCAAATTTTTCTCTTAATTTCTGACCTACATTCATAAAAAATGGGTTACTAGATTTCCTTATAGCACTAACTACATTTACAATGCCATTTCGACCATCTGATGTAAAGGGATTCCAATTTGGACCTCCTATTTTATCTTCACCACCCATATCATACCCGCCTTCATCATCGTAAGTTGAATCACCATTTATAACTCCAGCTTCAAGACCTGCAATTGCAGTCATTGGCTTAAATGTGGAACCTGAAGGGATAAGTGACATAGTTGCATAGTTATATAGGTATTTTGGATAATAATCAAACTTATCCTTTCTAAGGGTTGTATTTCCTTTTATACTTTTGTCTATTGGAAACATATAATCAGTTAAATCTGCTGATAGATTATCAGCTTTTGCCATTTTTTGATAATCTGGATTAAAATATTTTTCTGATTGAGCTTCAGTTAAACCTTGTGTTGTAGAGAAATCATTTGGATTATAACCTGGAAGACTTACAAGGGCTAGTACTCCACCAGTATTAACATCTATTGCAACAGCTGCACCTCTTGTAGCATTTGATACATCTAGGTCGCCACCTGAAGTTCCTGCAGTTTGTAATCTCTTCATTTCAGTATTTAAAGCGTTTTCGGTGGCATATTGCATATTTGCATCTAATGTAAGTTGAACATTTTTGCCTGGAATTGCTTTTTTATTATGAGCGGTATTTTTAACTATTGCATTAGAATCATCATTTATATCTTTTTCCCCGTTAGTCCCTTTAAGGTTACTCTCCATTGCAGCTTCAATTCCAGAAGTTCCAACATAATCTACACTCGTGTCATAACCCTTTGCTGCGTACTTAACTTTATCAGCTGAGTTTATTTTGCTTATATATCCTAGGACTGATGAAGCAAGTTGGCCATATGGATATTCCCTCATAGGCTGATTTTCCACTTTAAAACCTTGCAGGTCTGAGAGGCTTTGCTCGAATATAAGCGATGTATTTAGCTTCATATTAGTTGCTACATTAATTGATTTATAATCAGAAAAAAAGTTCATGCTGATACCGTCTTCTATAATTAAATATCTTCTTAGCACATCTGGAGTTGCATTTATATTCAAACTTGCAAGTCCATCTTTCACCTTATATTTAACAAGAAGTTTGTTATAAATTTGTTCTGGAGTTAGTTTTAAAAGCTCATTATTAAGAGCAGTTTTTTCAGAGGAACTTAACTCTTCTTCTTTTTTATTTTCAAATTTCGTCTTTAATATAGTCAATTGAAGGTTTCTATCCTTTAAAAATCTTAAAAGCAGGGTTTGATTTCCCTTAGCATCATTTGAAGTAAATTCGAATCTGTATGGATTAATCTTTAATGCGAAATTGTCTGTCTGGATTTCTTTATTATCATCTAAAATTTTAAATACTTTTTGTAATGTTGTAAATAGCTGTTTGTTATCCTTGCTTGTATCAGTTGTACTTGTATATGTAAGGTTATAACCTAGTGTTTCAGTCGCAAGTTTTATTCCGTTTTTGTCTGTTATGAGGCCTCTTGGGGCAGCTACGGTTACAAGCTTTGCAGAATTAATAGTTTCAGCCTGCGTTTTGTAATAATCTCCTTTGAATACTTGTAAATAATACAATTTTGCACCTATTATTAAAAACATAGCTAACATAATTATAGAAAGAATATTATACCTATTAAATTTTTTCTTTTTTTTCATTTCATCACCATTTTATACTTTCATTTTTTTTGTATAATAAAATTATCAGTATCTGTCAGCATTCTTAAAAAAACAACCTAAATGGTGACTTTGTGAAACATTGCAATTCATATGCGTTTTAAATATACGTCTAGATGCAAGCTTTGTCAATTACATCAATGTATTAAAATGCAAATGGCCCAGCAACTACGCTAGGCTATTTTTAGAATAATTATATCACATATCTTATACATATCATACATGATTCGACAAAATAAATCTATACACACATTTTGACCCATTCATTTTCATAAGTTATGATATAATATATATGGTAATATTCTTCGTAGGAGGGGCAAAATATATATGATAGGGACATTTCTTTTAAATAGATATGAGTTATTAGAGAACATTGGCGAGGGTGGCATGGGAACTGTTTATAAAGCAAAGTGCCATGTGCTAAATAGATTTGTCGCTGTAAAGATATTAAAGGCAGAGTTAAGTAATGATGATGAGTTTGTTTCAAGGTTTAAAAGGGAAGCTACTTCAATTGCAAAATTATCACATCCCAATATAGTGAACGTTCATGATGTTTGCTCGGAAAATGATGTTAATTTTATAGTTATGGAATATGTTGATGGAAAAACATTAAAGCAAATAATAAAGGAAAATGGAAGGCTTACATCCAAGAAGACTTTAGATATAGTTTTTCAAATAGCAAAAGCTCTCCAGTGTGCACATACTAGCGGTATAATTCATCGCGATATAAAGCCGGATAATATTATGATAACCAAGGATGAAATGGTTAAGGTCATGGATTTTGGAATAGCTAAAGTTGCTGATTCAAGGACTGTAACCAATTCTAATAAGGTAATGGGAACTGCACATTATTTTTCTCCAGAACAAGCCAAAGGAAGTTTTGTGGATGGCAGAACAGACATATATTCATTAGGCATTGTAATGTATGAAATGGTTACAGGGAAAGTACCTTATAATGCAGAAAGTGTCATTACCATAGCTATGATGCATATTCAGGGGCCAATTACTGCGCCAAAAGATATTGTTACAGACATACCTGAAAATATAAACCAGGTAATTTTAAGGGCTATGCAAAAGGAACCTATTAAAAGATACCAAACGGCGAGCGAAATGTCAGAGGTTATAGGTGCTATTAAAGAAAATCCTAATTATAAAGTTATAGTAAATAGTGAAATAGATGGCGCTACAAAAATTATGGACACAGTAGTAGCTTCCAATATAAGAGATGATTTAACAACAGTTATGAGTAAGGAAGAAATTTTTGATAAAACAGTTTTTCAAAAACCATTGGCTGAGGAAACAATACTAAAGAAAGAAAGTGAAGTAATACATATAAAGAAGATTAGTAGGAATAAAAAGGCTATTATAATTATAACGTCGATTGTTTTGATTATTAGTATTGTCGCTTTAGGAAAATCTCTATCCAATAGGAATGTGAGTGGGGGTAAGGCAGCTACTAATACGAAAGCTACAGTTGTGAAAACTATTGTTCCCAAAGTACAAGTAATTGAAAAGAAATTTGCACCCTCACTTATTGGGAAAACTCAAGATAGTGCAAGACAGGCGGCCGTTAATAATGATTTTTTGCTTGGGGATGTAACAAGTAATTATAGTGATAGTATTGATAAGGGGTTAGTTATTAGTCAGTCGCCTGTGGTAAATACAGCTTATGAAAAAGGTGGTAAAATAAGTATAGTTTTAAGCCTAGGTAAAGAGATGGTTCAAGCTACACCGCCACAAACAAAGGTGGGAAAAGATACAAAAAAAATTGAACAGATACATGGAAAGAGCCCTAAGGAGAAACATTCTAAAAACAAATAGAACCTTATTAGTGATATATTTGCGTTAAAATGAATAAACTTAATAAGTAAATATAATAAGAAGGCATATAGTTATGGTAGTGATATGAAAGGTTTCTACCTAAAATCATTGTAATATAGTAAAATATAGGGTATATTATAGAAAGAGTGTAAAGTTTAGAAATGATTTAGAAAATATAAAAAATCGTTGTTAAGGTTTGTGTTAAGTGATGAATTTTAATGCCAAGTGAAAGAAGGAGATACAAACGGAGACTTTAATGGTTTTTATAATAGGAGTACTGCAAATTACAATACTTGATTTAACATTATCTGGTGATAATATAGGTGTTATAGCACTAGCAACAAAAAATCTATCACCTAAATTTGCGAAGAAAGCTAGTTTTATAGGAATAGCCGGAGCTATAGGATTAAGAGTATTATTTGCCTGTGTCATTACTCAAATAATGGCTATACAGTGGTTGCCGATTAAGTTAGTTGGTGGACTTGTTTTAGTAAAAATAACATGGGACTTTATTAAGCCTCAGACTAAAGAAGTAGAGTGTGACGTAAAAAAAGCAGATAAATTTTGGGGAGCTGTAGCTGTAATTATCATTGCGGATATTAGTATGAGTCTTGATAATGTAATTGCAATAGCAAGTACAGCAGATGGCAATGTTTTACTAATTGTTATCGGTATTTTGATAAACATACCAATAATTTTTTACGGAAGTCGATTTGTTGCAAACTTAATGAAAGATCACCCTATTGTTATATTCTTAGGTGGTGCAATATTAGCTCACACCTCATTTAAAATGATACTCGAGGATAATATAACAATAAAATATTTAGGCCTTTCAAATACAGTTTCAGTGATAATTCCATGGGTTTTTGCCATTGGCATATTGTTGTATGGATACTTAGTAATAAAAAGAGCGGAAAAAGAAAAAACAGCTTTTGGACATAATACATAAGAACGAATATTAAAAAAACTGTACTTAATAGTACAGTTTTTTTGTTATAGAATTAATACTGTAATGGAAAATAGAACCTAAGATGATAACATAATATTAAAAGGAGACGATAACGATGTCAGAATGTATATTTTGCAATATCAATGAATCCGAAATAATAGTAGAAAACAGGTATGCAGTTGCAATACTTGATCATTTCCCAGTAAATAATGGTCATTGTTTAATAATAACAAAAAGGCATTTTGCTAACTTTTTTGAGGCGACAGAGGAAGAGATTAAAGCAATATACAAATTACTGCATGAGGTAAAAGAGATGTTTGATATTCAATATGAACCAGCGGGATATAATATAGGTATTAATGTAGGAACATACGCGGGGCAAACTATAAACCATTTGCATGTGCATTTAATTCCTAGATATATAGGAGATGTGGATGACCCAAGAGGTGGAGTAAGAAATTTAAAAAAGTCTTTGGTTGAGTATGATGGATAGAAATTAATATTATTTCTAAATCTTGACTATTATTCATTGCTATGCTAGTATACAAGTATACTGATTTAAACTTTTTATATTATTAGAAATATTTACTACCTATAGGTGATTTAATTCATCAAATATAGGTTAGTATTAATTATGTGAAAACGTAAACATGCAAGTAGTATATTACATTATACTGTGAAGAAAGAGGGGAATATTAATATGAAAATGACACTAAGATGGTTTGGAAGTAAATATGACAGTGTAACTTTAAAACAAATAAGACAAATTCCTGGTTGTGTAGGGGTTATCACAACACTATATGACACTAAACCGGGAGAGGTTTGGAGTACAGAGGCAATTAAAGATATGAAAAAGGAAGTAGAAGCTGCAGGCCTTGAGGTTAGTGGTATTGAAAGTGTAAATATTCATGATGATATTAAAATTGGACTTCCAACAAGAGATTTGTATATAGCAAACTATATTAAGACTCTTGAAAACTTAGCAAAGGAGGGTATAGATTTAGTTTGTTACAATTTTATGCCTGTATTTGACTGGACGAGATCTAATCTTGCAAAGATGAGAGCAGATGGTTCTACAGTGCTTTCTTATGATCAGGAGCTTATTGATAAAATAGATCCAACTAAAATGTTTGAACAAATAGATTCTAATTCTAATGGATTTATAATGCCAGGTTGGGAACCAGAAAGACTTGCAAGAGTAAAAGAATTATTTGAACTTTACAAAGATGTAAATGAAGAAAAATTATTTGAAAACCTTGTGTATTTTCTTAAGAAAATTATGCCAACTTGTGAGAAGCTAGGAATGAAGATGGCTATTCATCAAGATGATCCAGCATGGTCTGTATATGGACTACCAAGAGTTATAAATAATAAGAAAAACATTCAAAGAATGTTAGATGCAGTTCCTGTTATGAATAATGGACTAACATTGTGTACAGGTTCTTTAGGATCTAACCCTGACAATGATATTCCTGATATGATTAGAAGTTTCAAAGGAAGAATTCATTTTGCTCATTTAAGGAATATTAAACACCTTGCACCAGGTAAATTTGATGAAGCAGCACATTTATCATCTGATGGATCATTAGATATGTTTGAAATTATGAAAGCACTTTATGATATTGGTATGGAAGGACCTATAAGACCAGATCATGGAAGAATGATTTGGGATGAGATTGCAATGCCGGGTTATGGCTTGTACGATAGAGCACTAGGAGCAACATACTTAAATGGTTTGTGGGAAGCAATAGATAAATCATCTAAGTAAAGAAGCAACAAAGAGTAGCATCTTAATTAATTAGGATGTTACTCTTTTATAATTTGTTGTTCGTAAAATCATGCATAAGTTTAAGTATTTACACAAACGTAGAAAGTTATGTGGAATAATTATATCTTTAAAATCCCATGAAGTAATATTGTAATCGTCTCATTCATTGCATCTTTCATTGTCATGTTATTTTTGCTCAAGAATTCATAATCTAGAAATGTGTTACTAACACTCTCTAAGATGGAACTGATAAGATTTAGATTAATATCATTCCTTAAAACTCCTGATTCCATAGACTCTTTTAGTGTTGTTTCTATGAGTTTCAATTTGAAATTCTTTAGATCTTGGAGTTTATTCCATTCATTATAATAAAACTTATGTGCTTCATCTAGTATATTAATGGGAAGTTTATATTTATGATAAGAAAAAATTATTGAATTCAACTTATTTTCTAAAGAACCAGCTTTCTTTATAGATTCAATAGTGTAATTTTTATCACTTTCTATTATTTCTTTAAAATATTCAAATATAATATCATCTTTACTTTTAAAATGTTTATATATAGGTTTTTTACAGTAAATAGGCCCATTATACATATCGATATTATTAAAAATAGAGCAATGTTCTTGTGATTACCCCATAAGAGACCAGTGATAACCGAACCTACAAAAGATCCAATATATTGAAAACTATTTATTATTCCATTTGCCGCGCCTCTATAGCTATTTGCTGCAATATCATTAGCTGCAGAAGGTATTACTGTAGCTAGTAAAATATATCCTGTCATAAATAATATGCTGCCTATCAATATAAAGTAAAATGATTGATTCTTAAAATAAAAAAATATACCTATGGCACTTAAATTTTAATTAAGTACTTTTTCTAATTACGAGTTCTGGGCGAACTAGAATATTTGATGCTACATTTTTTTTCTCTATAAGATCGCTTAATAATCTAACACTTAAAAAACTTGTTGTCTCAACTTTATTGTCAACAGAAGTTAACTCTGGGTAGCAACACTCGGCGAGTATTGAATTATTAAAACCTATTATAGCAACATCTTTAGGTACGTTAATATCTAAGTCGCGAAGCTCCTTTATAGCACCAATTGCAGTAACATCCTCACCAAAGATTATTGCAGTAAAATTTTTCCTTAATTTAATAAGTTCTTTTACCGCATTCCGGCCACCATCTAATCCACACTGTGTATTTATAATGGAATTGTCATCTAGCTTTAAACCATTCTTATTCATTCCAACTAGAAATCCTTCTTTCTTTTGCTTTGCACTATAGGTATCCATATCTTTTACGTATACTATATCTGAATGGCCTTTCTCAAAGAGATGATCAACACACATAGAAATACCATAAGAGTCATCTACTAATACTGAGTAGGTATTTTCCATATCTAAAAATCCATTTTGAAGTACCGTTGGAATATGATTAAGATACGCGGAAATTGATGATTGTATATCTTTATTATTAAATACTGACCCCATTAAAATAATTCCATCTATATTTCGCTCAGATAACATTTTAATATAATTTATACTTTCATCGGTCCTTGCACCGGTATTGCAAAGCATAACAGAATAACCCAACTTGTTAAATTCTCTCTCCATTATGTAGGCAGACTTCGCATGATGCATATCAGTAATATTAGTTGTAACGATGCCTATAGATTTCATAGATTTAGTTACTAAACCTCTGGCTATAGCATTGGGTATATAATTATATTTTTTTAAAATTTTTTCAACCTTATCTTTAGTTTTGTTACTAATATTTTCTTTGTGGTTAAGAACTCTAGACACAGTGGTTATAGAGACACCAGCTTCTTTTGCAATATCATATATATTCAAATTCATTCCTCCGTATAAATCTTAAACTCTAATCTGAAAATTGAAAGCGCATACAACATAAAAGAGGTATACACACAATTATTTCTTGTGACATTTAGATTTTTAAATTTATTTATTAATTAGTTAACTTAATTATATTTATTAATTAGGATAAAGTCAAATTTATAATGGAAGGGGTAGAAATGTTGATATTACTAATATGTAAAAATAAATAGAATTCAAAAAGTCATAGATAATGTAAGTAATAAATCTATATATTATCAAAAAAATATATGGAAAAGATAATATTATAAAAATAACTATTGAATTTTGTTAGAAGTTATATTATACTAAACTTAGTTCTTATGAAAGCGCTTCCAATTTGAAGTAAACAATAAAAATTGCACTTGTAAAACAATATATATTTAAAAAAATAAAATTTATAAGGGGTGTTAATCTATGATATTTGGTGATATTAAAAATATTAATGATATGGAAAAGGTTCTTCCAAAAGCAATAATTAAGGTTATTAACTATTTGAAAGAGAGTGATTTTCTAAGTATGAAACCAGGAGTTTATAAAATTGAGGGCGAAGACATATTTGCTCAGGTAGTAGACATCACAACAAGAGAAAAAGCTGAAGTAAACCCAGAAGTTCATAAGAAATATATTGATGTACAATTTTCTGTAGAGGGAAAAGAAAAAATAGGGTTTGCTCGAGAGAATGGTAATAATGAAGTATTAGAGGATCTTTTAGATGAAAAGGATATTAAATTCTATAAGAATGTTGATAATGAAATCGATTTAATAATGAATAAAGGCAATTTTGTCGTGCTTTTCCCAAATGATGTTCATAGACCGGGGTGTGCAATAGAAGTTCCTTGTTTAATAAGAAAAGTAATTGTAAAGATAAATACAGAGATACTTTAAAGATATATATAAGTAAACATCATTTGTAAACGAGTACTTAAAATAATCATAGGAGTGTGTAGATATGAGTGAGAATATAGCTTCAAAAGTAAAGATCCCAAGTAAACGCTGGATGCACATAATTCCACCGATACTTTTTGTATATATAGTAGCTTTTATGGATCGTACAAATATTGGTTTTGCAATGGCTGGAGGAATGAGTAAGGAACTTGGTATGACATCTAGCGTTGCAGGAATAGCAGCGGGTATATTCTTTGTAGGTTATTTATTTCTCCAAGTTCCTGGAGGGCAAATCGCAGAGCATGGAAGTGCTAAAAAGTTTATAGCAGGAACCATTGTGGTATGGGGTATTCTTGCTATAATGTCTGGATTTGCGACCAATATAACTCAATTATTAATTCTTAGATTTTTGCTAGGAGTTGCTGAAGGTGGCGTTATGCCAGCAGTACTTACAATAGTTCGTCATTGGTTTCCTAGTGAAGAACGTGGCCGTGCAACTGCCTTTGTTATAATGAATAATCCAATTGCATCTATTATAACAGGCCCACTTTCAGGATATATTTTAGTTAAATATAATTGGCATTATGTATTTATAATAGAGGGTATAATATCACTTTTATTAATCTTAGTTTGGTTACCATTAATAAGTGATAGGCCTGAAACTGCTAAATGGATTAGTAAAGAGGAAAAAGATTATCTTGTTGAAAGACTTCGCGAAGAACAGGAATGTTTCGATAAAAAACAGGTGAAGAAGGCAACTTTAAAGGAAATCCTTTTTAACAGGACTTTATGGAAATTGGTGTTGATATTCTTCTTTTATCAAACTGGTGTTTATGGATACACCTTATGGCTTCCAACAATACTTAAGAACTTAACCAAAACAGGAATGGATCAAGTTGGATTTTTATCAATATTTCCGTATATTGCAACTATAATTGGATTGTTTGTTTTTGGATCTTTATCAGACAAAACAAGGAAGAAAAAAAGATATGTTATAATGCCAATTATAGGTTTTGCAGTATGTCTATATCTATCAGTAAGACTTCAACAATCTGTATGGTTATCTTTTGGAATGCTTGTTGGTTGTGGATTTTTCCTCCAGGCTGCATCAGCAGTGTTTATGACAATCCCACCAGATGTTTTCAGTGGAGAGGTAGCAGGTGGTGCTACTGGGATCATAAATGCATTAGGTAATCTTGGTGGTTTCCTAGGACCATTTTTAGTTGGATTCTTAATGCAAACATTCAGCTATAATATTAGTATATATAGTTTAGTGTTATCTTTAGTGATCGCGGTTATAATTACAACTACATTGCCAAAGGAAAAAGATGATTGTGCCCACCCGATAGCAGCAATAAATGTTGAAAATAGTGAAAATGTATAAATGAATATAAAAAAAACATAAACTAAGGTATAATAGAACCAGGGTTAGTGGGAATGAAAGCCCTTTCATTAAGAAAAGTAGTTTTTAGGGTAAATCAGATTTAGTGAGGTCTTAATATGATATTTGGTAATATTAATAACATTTGCGATATAGAAAAAGTCTGTTCTAAATCAATAATAAAGGCAATTAACTATTTAAAAAACAATGATTTTGTTAATATGAAAACTGGTGTATATAATATCATGGGAGATGACATAATTGCTCAGGTAGTAGACAGAGAAACAAAATTTAAAAAAGAAGCAATAGCTGAAATTCACAGAAAATATGTGGAAATACAATTTTCTGTTTTAGGAAATGAAATAATAGGTTATGCAAGGGATACTTTTAATAACATTATTTGTGAAGAGTTATTAGAAGAAAAAGATTCTATTTTTTATAATGAAGTAGAAAATGAATTTGATTTAATAATGGTGAAAGGAAGCTTCGCTATATTTTTTCCGCAAGATGTTCACCGGCCTTGGTGTATATGTAATCAGCAAGGTATAGTTAGAAAGGTTAATATAAAAATAAAGATGTCAGTTATTTAATATTATATTGGTTTGAAAATATAGATTACACGAAAAGGAGAGATATTATAATGAGAGTTTCTTTTGAGAAAATGAAAAATGAATTTAAGAGAGTATTAATAAAAAAAGGTTTTGGTGAGGAAAGAGCAGAAGCATCAGCTTTATTATTTACGCAGACTAGCTGTGACGGAGTTTATTCTCATGGGTATGTTAGATTTCCAAGAGTAATAGAATATATAGAAAAAGGATATATCGATGTAGATGCTGTTCCAAGTAAAATTGAAGGAATGGGAGCATTTGAAAAATGGGATGGTAATATAGGAATGGGAAATTTAAATGCAAAATTTTGCATGGACAGGGCTATTGAACTCGCTAAAACAAATGTTATAGGATGCGTGGCATTAAAAAATACTAATCATTGGATGCGTGGTGGTAGTTATGGATGGCAGGCAGCTGATGCAGGATGTATTGGTATTTGTTGGACCAATACTCTTCCTAACATGCCAGTCTGGGGTGCAAAGGAAAGTAGGACAGGAAATAACCCTCTTATATTAGCAGTTCCTAAAGTTGATGGTCATGTGGTAGTAGACATGGCTATGGCACAGTTTTCTTATGGTAAAATTGAAGTAACTAAATTGAATAATGAACAATTACCAGTACCTGGGGGTTATGATTCGTTGGGCAATATTACAAGAGATCCAGGGGAAATTGAAAAGACAGGACGAGTTTTACCAATAGGATATTGGAAAGGGTCTGGTTTGTCTATATTATTAGATTTAATAGCTACAATTTTATCTGGTGGTAATTCATCATATAAGGTAGGGAAAATTGATGGAATAGCAGAATATAAATTATCACAAATATTTATAGCTATTGACCCAAGTAAGGCAACTGACAGTGAGTTTATAAAAACGGCAGTTAATGAAGTGATAAAGGATATTAAAGCCTCAGAAAGAGTGGATGAAAATAGGGAGATTTTTTACCCTGGTGAGAGAACATTAAATACAAGAAATAAAAATTTAGAAGAAGGCATACCAGTAGATGAAAAGATTTGGAGAGCTATAGAAAATATGTAAGTATATTAAAAAGCCATCTGAGTTCAGATGGCTTTTTTAGCGTTAGTTTAGTTAATATTGCTGTTGAATTTAATTAGATGATTTACATTAGCTAAATTTATCAAGAAAAATATGATTATATTTCAAAATTATAAGGAAATGTGTAAACGTTTAGAGGGTTTCGCATATATTTATAGAATAGTATCATCAGCCTATTCTTTTTAAATAACTTAATAAGGAGAGAACGTAAATGGGAAATCATATAAAAGTAAACAAAACGATAGAGGCTACATTAAAGAAATTAGAGTTAAGCGTAATTGAATATGAGCATTATGATGGAAAAATAAATAAGGAACTTGTGGAAAATAAAACAGGGATCGCCGTATATGATTATAGAGATATATTAAAAACTATGGAAAATAATTTAAAACAATAAAAAAATGGAATATAAAACACACCCGTAACACAATCAATCATTTATGAATATTATATAATAGTTGTTAATTTTACTATAAGTTAAAAAATTAATGCTTTAGTTAGAAAATATAATTAAAAGTAGGAGGGGTAGCGGGTATGAGTTTATTTGAGGACATAGGGAATAATGTTGTAGAAGATATTGAGTTTGTGGAAATCACAGATGAAGATAGAAATATTATAAGAAAAGCAAGGTTTATAATATTAGATACAGCAATTATATATAACGAGGAAGAGGACTTTTATTATACATTGGCTACATGCATTAATGAGAATAAAGAAATAGAAACTATAAGCATAGAGGGCTTTGGTATACAGGAAAATGTACTAGAGTTTAAGGGTGCATATATTGATTATGAGGAATATGAGCAAAATTCAAAAATAAATTACACTGGAAGAATATATTATTTGTAATCCACTATATTTTTTTGCCGTTTTTTAGGTGTGATGCTTAAGTAGGTACAATATTATACATTTGATAATATTGTTCTTTATGGTAAAATTTAAGTAAGTGAAAAATAGATACGAAATTTAAGGATATAAATTGTTGCAACTTGCCACTTGCTACTTGCCATGTGGGTGGCACTTTCTTAGAAGGAGATTAAACCATGAAAACCAAAGCAATTGTTTTAAAACAAATATCGCTGATTCTTGTGGCGTTAATTGGAGTCATTTTTATAAATGGTTGCGATTTAACAACAAAGCAACAAGTGAAAAGCGTTATTAGCAATATTAAGGAATCACCTGAAGTTATAGCTGTAAGAAAAACTCCTATTGAAAATGGTGTAATACTAGGTGATCTTATTGATACTGGTATAACAGATACGGTTTGGGAAATATATGATCCAGCTGAAAATGGTAATAAATATGTTACTATCAGTGGCAATGTTTTATATAATAAGAAACTTGTAGTCGTGAAAATTCAATATCAAATGTATGATGATGGGAAAATTAAATTTAATGCCATGACTTATAATGATATTCCACAAGATGCTGCTAATACTGCTGCTATGTTTAGCTATCTTAAAAAAGAATATGAAGCTAAAGGGAAAATTGCAAAATAGTTTATAAGCGAAGGATAATTCTTAAAAGAGGTGAAAAATGTTAGTTATCTCGATAATTTTAGTAAATTTAGCATTGATTTTTTATACTATTTCTATTTTAAATGAAGTCAAAGAAAAAGTGTTGCGCTCATGGCATGTTGTTATGTTTTTTATAGGTTTAACTTGTGATATAGTAGGAACTTTAATAATGTATGAACTAGGTGGGGGTATATTAAAGACCGGAATTCATGATATATTAGGATTTATTGCCTTATTACTTATGTTAGCGAATACAATTGGTTCAGTACTTATATTGAAAAAATACAAAAATTTACTTAATAAGTTTTATAAATTTAGTGCATTTGCATGGGTTATTTGGATTATTTCGTATATTCTAGGCGTGACTACGCATATATAAAAATTTTGGGATTTATAATGATACAGATGCCACTTGCCACGTGGGTGGCACCTGAAGGTTTCTTTTTATTTAGTATAAATACTTTGTTCATTATTATTGAGGGCAGTATACCCCACAGTTATTGTGTTATTTGCATTCATTAAAATGTATATACTAGGAGTATCACTATTACTATATAAAATAGAGCCATAATTACCTTGTTCACCTGACATACTTGATGAATACCAATAAATTTTATTTTTAGATTTATAAGTGATTTGCACGCCTGCAATATTTATAGTATTTTTATTATTGTTTTTGTCGATCCAAGTCCCACTTAAATTTGCTAAAACATTTGAATATGGTCCATTGGTTTTCGAGAAGTTTAGAATATCTCCTTTTGATATATGATTTGTTCCATTTAGGTATTTAATAAGAGCTTTATCATCGTTAAGCCAAACTACTTCATATCCCTTATTTGAAAATGGCTTATACCCATTTGTTACCTTTATCTTATCATCTAACCTCATAAATATTTTATGTGCTGGTATATATATGACGCTAAACTCGGGCTCATCTTTTGTCTCCCTTATTATGAATGAATTTTGGGCATGGGTAAAATTAGATTGAAATTGTATGTTACTTATACTTTTATAAATTCCAAAGGTGTTCATTATTATCAAAAGCAGTAAAACACTGAGATATGTCCATCTAACTTTTTTATTTTTAAAATAAACTAATAATGCTAATACTAGTATAATGTAATTCAAGATATTGTACATATAATCATGCACTAGGTATAATCCCTTACTTTTAATTGCATACTCAAAAAATGTTCTTATCAATATTAAAATAATTATAATAAATATTGTTATTTTTTGGTGCTTTTCTAATTTTTTTAAAATACCTTTCATATTTTCATCTCTTTTCGTAAATTATATAACCATACTATAAAAAACTTATTTGTGATTATATATTACATTATACACTTACCGTAAATGTATACCAATGAAAAAAATTTAGATGACACTCGTCATGTGGGTGGCACCTAAGATTGTCTATGTTAAACAGTTAAGAAATAGACAAATGATAATCCAAAGTATAAAACACTAGAAATTAAAATTATGTGATTTATATAAAAATTGTAATATGAACAAAAATAGATTATAATATACTAACATACAATTGATTATCATTATCAATATGAAATTAAAGTTAATAGGTGTCACTTGCCACATGGGTGGCACCAAAAGAAAATTAAGAAGGGTGGAAAATTATGAGTGAAATTGCAAAAAGATTAAATCAATGTAGAAAGCCAACCGGTGATATAGGAAAAGCAATAGCAAAAGACATGAATATAGCACATTTTGAACTAACTAATTGGGGATTTGAGAAAATAAATATTAAAAAAAATGATGTTATATTAGATATAGGTTGCGGTGGCGGTAGAACAGTAAATAGAATGGCTGCAATAGCAACAGAAGGTAAAACATTTGGTATAGATTATTCAACAGATTGTGTAAAATGGTCAAAAGATTATAATGAAAAGTTTATAAAACATGGTAGCGTAGAAATTCTTCATGCAAGTGTAGAAAAAATTCCATTTGAAAATAATAAATTTGATGTTATATCCGCAGTAGAAACTATTTACTTCTGGCCTAATCTTGTTGAAAATTTTAAAGAGGTAAAAAGAGTTTTAAAACCATCAGGAAAACTTATTATAATATGTGAAATGTATTCTAGTGAAAACTTTAAAGAAAGAAATGATGAATTTGTTGCAATATCGGATATGGAAATACATACGCCTGAAGAATTAAAACTAATATTAGAAAAAGCAGGGTACAATAATATAAAAATAGATTTAATGGAAGAAAAAAATTGGTTATGTTGTGTATGTGAATAGTAGGGCCATTAATTAGGAAATTAGAAAAACGGATGTGATATAATTCACATCCGTTTTTCTATTGGATTATAACTTAAAGCATAATGACAATTATACTTATAAATATGACAAATATTATTATAATAATGACAACTATAATTGACAAAACTTCGGAAATAGATTATAGTAATAATATGAGGAAGGAGGATTCGTTATGGAATTAAGAAACAGAGTAAAAGAGCTAAGGGCAAGATATAACCTTAGCCAAGGAGAGCTTGGAAAACTAGCAGATGCGTCAAGACAAACCATAAGTCTTATAGAAAGAGGAGATTATTCCCCATCTATATTGTTGGTTTTAAAAATAGCAAAAGTACTAAAAGTTAGTGTTGAAGATATATTTTATTTAGAGGGGGTAGATGAAAATGAAGATAAAAAGGTATAAAAAGTTTATAATAGTAATGTTAATATCCGGGCTTATAGGTGGAATATTAGGTGGATTTTCTGAAAAAATATCAAAATTAGAGTTATCTTTTGGTGGAGATATGAGTTATTTAATTTCCAAAGTTTTATTTGTAATAAGTATAATCATTATAATATATTTAATAATAAATATAATTTATATAAAATCAAACTATATGAAAGTGGACTTAGACAATGTACCTAAAGTCATTAGTAGAAAGGTATCTAATGTTATTCTACTTTCTACTGTACTATCAATAATAGGTTTAATAGGGTATGCAGTAGTTATAAATAAGAGTTTTGATAAGGGTTCATTCTATTTAATTATAGTTCCTACGATTATTCTAATTATAGCGGCGTTTGCACTAATGACCACTATGAAATATTCTAATTATTTAAATCCAAATAGAAAAATGTATTTATATGAAAATGAAGCAGAAAAGAAACACTTTGATAAGTTAGATGATGGAGAGAAATGGGTGATTTATAATTGTAGTTATACAACATTTAATAAAATGCAAAAGGTATATGCTGCTATTCTTGTACTAATTATGGTGTTATCAATGTTTATAAATGTACCAATTGTAGCATGTATAATGATTGGATCAGTATGGATAATCCAGAATTTAATATACTCGTTTGAAGCAAGAAAATATGAAAACATGTAGCTGAAAAAGGAAAGTTTTATACTAAAATAGGATGCCACTTGCCACTTGCCACTTGCCACGTGGCTGGCACCAATAAACTTGACATAAATTCAACTTCACTATATTATATGTATATACATATATAGTACTGGAGTTGAATTTATGTGTAGCCTAATTTCATATGATAACAAATATTCGAAAAATTGTACTTGTGGGAACTTAAGAAAAACCACCCGTACAATAACTCAATTTTATGACAAAATGCTTCAACCAACTGGACTTCGGAGTACTCAATGTTTATTACTTCTGGATATTTATTATAATCAAAATACTTCTGTTACAAATCTTAGTAATATTTTACTAATGGATCAAAGTACTGTAACAAGAAATGTTGAGTTACTTAGAAAGAGTGGTTATATTGACATTAAGAAAGAAGAGCGGGACTCTAGAAAAAAGTGCATAACTATAACTGATAAGGGATTAAAAACTCTTGATTTGTCTGTACCAATATTTGCGAGCGCACAAAGCACAATTGAAGATGGTATTGGTAAAGAAAGAATAAAAGAATTATTAAAAACATTAGAGGATATTGAAAAATTAGTGAAATGAATTTAGAGGGGATGAGGGAAATGGATCTTATAACTGTAAATGAAGAAAAATGTATTAAATGCGGACAATGTATTAAGGAATGCCCATCATTTGTTTTGAAAATGGGAGAAAAGGGCCCAGAAGAAGTAGCAAATACTAGTTGTATTGCTTGTGGACATTGTGTTGCTGTATGCCCAACTGAAGCTATAGATAATAAAAAAACACCACTTGCAGAGCAAATTGATGCAAAAGATTTTCCTAAATTAAATGCAGAGCAAGCTGAGCATTTTCTAAGGGCACGTCGTTCTATAAGAAGTTATAAGGACAAATCTGTATCAAGAGAAGAATTAACAAAATTAGTCGATATTGCAAGGCTCGCTCCTACTTCGAGCAATAGTCAAGGTATATCATTTGTTGTAGTTGAGGACAGAAAAGTAGTTGAAAAAGCTATTGAACTTACTATTCGAATGATTGAAAAATCTCCATTAAAAGATGGATTAAAAGGATTAATTAGGTTGTACAGGGAAGACGGAGTTGATGGAATTTTGCGTGGTGCTCCAAACTTAATTATGACTATCGCTGACAAAGGTTTTTCAAACGCTAGGGCTAATTCTATTTCTTCTTTGACGTATCTAGAATTATTTGCTCCTTCACTAGGAATTGGAACTTGTTGGGCAGGTTATTTTGAATACTGTGCAGGCATTAAGGGTTCACCAATGCTTAAATTATTTAATATTCCAGAAGGAAAAACGATAACAGCTGCTGTTATGGTTGGATATCCTAAGTATACATATAAGAAGTTAGTGGATAGAAATCCATTAGAGGTAACTTATATCTAATATTATAAAAATCGAGTAGACAGGTTAATATAACTGTCTACTCGATTTTTTTTATCCTTTAAATGTCGTTCATTTATCGAATATATCTTCAATATATTCGATAAATGAAAAAGTTTTATTGACTTCTTGATAATCACAGTATATAGCTTTAAAAAGTAATATATTTGTATTAGACGAGGAGGTATTAAAATTGGAGATTGAAATCGGAAAACAAATTTTAACACCAGAAGTTTTAAAAAATCAATTAGATATAATTAAAAGATCAATGTGCGATCGGTAGATTATGGTAACCTTATATGAATTTCTAAAGGGATCAGGTTTTTTTATAGTTTTACTTGATAATGAATGTTGCATTCTAAAAATAATAGGCGATGAAGATGTTAAAAAAATTTTAAATTTTTATATAGAATTTACAGTAAAAATAGTATAATTAAGTATATACTTAATTTTATATTAGGTAGGAAAGGTGATTTTGATATGAATTTAATTTTAAAAAAATACAGTGGTATATTATTTTTTATGCTTGTTTATGGGGTACTATGTTTTTTTATGGTAATTAATGATCATAGTTTTTTATATCTTATGTTGGTTTGGAATATCTTGCTTGCTACGTTGCCATTGTTTTTCATTGAGTTTTCACTCTTTCAAAATAAAAAAAATAAGCCTATAGGGGCAATTGTTTTTGGAATACTTTGGCTTGTATTTTTTCCTAATTCGATGTATATAATTACTGATCTTATCCATATATCCAGCGATAAGTTAGTCTGGTTTGAGGCATCTGCTCAGTATTCAATTAATAATGGAATCATGTATAGTAATGATATAATGCATTGGTTGAAACTATTCGTTATTGGAATAGGCGTTGTCTATGGACTGTTAATTGGAATGGAATCACTTAATATATTTTATCGTTTTTTAAACCAAAAAAGAGCAAAACTAATAAGTTGTTTTATAGTTGCAGGAGTATCGTTAATCAGTGGAGTTGGAGTTTATATTGGTAGGTTTCTGAGGTTTAACAGCTGGGATTTACTTAGGCCATTGTCGGTATTAAGAGGGCTATTCACTAATATCAATAAATTTGCTATTGAGTTTATGGTTGCTTTTGCTGGATTTATTTTAATTATGTTTCTATTTTATGTCTTGTTTCGTAAGGTTATTGCAGGGATTTCTGAAGCAGAACAAGATAAATTATGAAACTACAGGTAATATTTAACGAAATACTTTTTTGCCACTTGCCATGTGGGTGGCACTTTTTTTATTAAATAGTTAGTGAGGTGGTATAAATGCCAAGAACTTTTTTTAGAAAGATTTTAAATTTGGCTAATAAATCTGAATACAATAATTATAAAAAGATTGCAGATGAAATAAACAGTGTAAAATTTGATTCACTAAGTAATGAGAAACTTTTATATAAATCAAATGAACTTAGAAAAAAGGTTTCACAAGGAGTTTCTGTTGATGAAATAATTATAGAAGCATTCGCACTTGTAAAAGAAGCGATTAGAAAGGGCTTATATTTAGAGGCTTATGATGAGCAAATAATCGCTGGCATAGCAATGCATAAAGGAAAGCTCATTGAAATGCAAACAGGAGAAGGTAAAACACTAGCTGCGGTATTTCCTGCATATCTAAATGCACTTTCTGGCTTGGGTTGCCACATCCTAACTTTTAATGATTATCTTGCAGCTCGTGATGCAATGTGGATGGGACCAGTATATGAAAGCCTTGGGCTAACGGTAGGGTTTGTGCAAGATAGTATGAAAAATGTGGATAAACATAAGGCTTATTTATGTGATATTACATATATAACAGCAAAAGTAGCTGGATTTGATTATCTTAGGGATTCCATTTGTTATGAAAAAAGCGAATGTATTCAACGATGTTTTAATTTTGCCATTGTGGACGAAGCCGACTCTATAATAATTGATGAAGCTAGAATACCATTAGTAATTGCCACAGGAGGACGCAATAATGCAAATACTCTTTTGTCTACCATGAGCATTATAAAGAAACTTGAACCAAAAATACATTATGACAAGGATGAGTATGAAAGAAATGTATTTCTAACGGAAGTTGGACTAAATTTTGTAGAAAAGCAGCTTGGCTGTGATAATTTATACTTAGAGCAAAATCTTAAATTGTTAGATGAAGTACATAATACACTTTATGCAGAGACTATATTAAAAAAGGAAATAGATTATATTGTACGGGATAATAAAATCGAAATGGTAGATGAATTTACTGGTCGAGTGGCTGAAAATAGACATTGGCCAGATGAAATTCAAGAGGCACTTGAAGCTAAGGAAAATATTATGTTTGGATCAAAGGGTCGAATTATCAATCAGATAACTCTTCAAAGTTTTATTTTGCTTTATAAAAAGATTGCGGGAATGACAGCCACTGCTATGGATTCAGCAGATGAAATTAGTGAGTTTTACAACTTAGACGTATTTGTTATTCCTCCGCATGTACCTTGCAAACGAATAGATTATCCAGATGTAATATTTACTCATAAGGAAGCAAAATGCAGGGCTTTAATTAATGAGATTATAAGAGTACATGATACTGGGCAACCTATTTTAATTGGAAATCCAAGTGTATTAGAATCAGATTACTTGGCGTTAAAATTAAAAGAGAAGGGGGTTGTGTGTCAGGTATTAAATGCTAAAAATGATGAGTTGGAAGCAAGTATTATTAAACAGGCAGGTGTAATAGGGGCAGTTACTGTTTCTACTAATATGGCTGGACGTGGTGCTGATATAAAATTAGGGGGAACAAAGGGCGAAAGTAAGGACAAGGTCATTGCTTTAGGTGGATTGTACGTTATTGGAACAAATAGATATGAGAGCAAACGTATTGATAAACAACTTAGAGGTAGGGCAGGTCGCCAAGGAGATGTTGGCATGTGCAGATTTTTTATAAGTCTTGAGGATGATTTAATTAAAAAATATGGTATTGATAACATAATACCAACGTATATTAGGCCAAAGAATCAGGAGGGACCAATTGGTGATCCTAGAATAGCACGTAAAATAAACGTGGTACAAAAAATTATTCAAGGACAGAATTCTGATTTACGTAGAGCTTTATGGGAGTATTCCTCATTAATAGAAAAACACAGACTTCAGGTATATCAAAGACGTTTGGAAATAATTGAGCATATTGAACCTTTTAATATATTAGAAAAAGAAAACCCAAAGTTATATAAAAAATTAAATGTATTATTTGATAACAATTGTATAAATAAACTTCAAAAACAAGTAGCTTTATATAATATGGATGATGGCTTTGCAAATTACTTATCTGATGTAGCTATAATCCAAAATGGAATGAAGTTAAAAATTATAGGGGGTAAAAGTCCTCTAAGAGAATTTCAAAGGGAAACAAATCAATGTTTTGATGCTTTGCAACAAGGTATAAGGGAAAATATACTCATGGATTTTACTAGTATGGAATTATCAGAAAGGGGCCTTTTAAGTTTAAAGGACAGGATAAAGCCACCTACATGCACCTGGACTTATATTGTTAAAGACAATACTGTTATGGACTCACTTATTTTAATAATAACTGGTAGTATAGGTGGAGGAATTGGTTATAATGGAGGGTTTGTAAGAACTTCTATTGTACATTTAATGGGATTTATTGAAAAAGTAAGGGGTAAGGATAGATGGTGAAATTTTTTATATCTTCAACTTTTTCTAAATCTATACTCCATGTTCAGCAGCAATAACAACTTCCGTTTATGAGCTAAAAACGACATTTAACGCAAAATATATTGCATTACTGGTTTTCATAGGGTAGTGTATAAATAAAGTATTAAAAGGGAAAAACATTCAAATAAAAAATTGGAGGCACTCAAATATGGAAAATGATATGCCGGCAAAAATTAAACCAGATTACAAAGTGCAAGCAAGGAGACAGTTAAGTGGTAATTGGGGAATAGCCATTGGATTCACTCTAATATATGCTTTTATACCAATTATACTAGTCGCACTAATAAATTTAATATTTCATATTAACATACAATCAGTATCATATGTTGTTACTATACTAGTATCTCCATTAGTATTAAGTTCAGTTATATTTTATAGCAGACTTAGCAAAAAAAAGACAGTAAGTGTAGGAACTATATTTAGTGGATTTAAATATCTTATAGCATCGTCAGTAATATATTTAGTACTTAATGGACTTATGATAATTAATGGATTAGTTGCAATATATTTTCCGGGAGATAGAATCTTTATTTTAATGTTTATAGCAATAGTTACTTGTTTCATAACTTTATACTACAGGATGTCATATTATATTATAGCAGTGGAAGATAATATCAGTGTAACTAAAGCACTAGCTAAAAGTAAAAAAAACATGTATGGTCATAAAATGGAATTATTCCTTTTGGAGTTAAGCTATATAGGATGGGTGTTTGTGTCATTAGTAACTTTAGGAATAGCTTTATTGTGGATAGTACCTTATATGGAATTAACATTAGCTAACTTCTTTTTAAATAATTATCAGCCCGAGGCTGAACAGTTGTATTAACTTTAACTGTAGTATTTATACTAAGTGGATGTTCTGTAACTCCAACACATAAATGAATGGGGTTCTTGATTGTGTTATGTTCAAAAAAACAGTAAAAAATTAATAAGTCTAAATCCTTAAATAATATTTTTAAGTATTTAGACTTATTATGTTGAAAAATTTATTCTAATTATAACAATAATTTTATGTTAGATTCAATTACACAAGGTTATAACTTGAATTGTGAGATTGCTAATTCTAAGACATCAACGAGAGTTTTCATATTTTCAGCAGTATTACTAAATTCATTCATGGTTGCTGTTATTTCTTCTGTTGTTGCGGAAACTTCCTCTGTGCTTGCACACGACTCTTCACTTACCGCAGCAATACTTTGCATTTTATCAACTATGTCATCCTTTTGAATGTTAGTTTCTGCTATAGAAGAAGAAATTTCATCTGCTCCGACTTTAAGATTTCTTATAGACTCAGAAATCTTATTGAATATTGATTTAGTCTCTATTACTGCATTTGTCTGCTTCTCGACTACATCTTTAGAATCTTCCATTGTCAAAACTGCTTGTACTGATTTTTCTTTAACCTTTAAAATCAATTCTTGAATTTGTTTTGTGGCAAAAGCAGACTGCTCTGCTAGTTTCCTTATTTCATCTGCAACCACTGAGAAACCTTTGCCAGCCTCTCCAGCTCTAGCTGCTTCTATAGCAGCATTTAAAGCTAAAAGATTAGTTTGTGATGCAATACTATTTATAGTTTCAGTAATAGCTCCAATATTTTCACTTACTGTATTCATTTCCTCAATAACAACTGTAACCTTTTGTGCTGAGGCATTTGCTTCTTCGGTTTTCTCTATAAGCATATTCACAACATTTAAGCCATTTTCACTTAAATCGTTAGTATTTTTAGATACCGTATCTATATTAATAGCTAATGTTTTTATATTGTCAATACTATTACCTAGTTTTCGAACAGAGTCTGCACCATTCGCAATATCTTGAGCTTGATCTGAGCTGCCATTTGCAACTTGATCGACAGTTAAGGATACTTCCTCTACTGCCACTGCAGTTTCACTAGACATCTTATTTATTTCTTCAGATGCTGTTGCAATAGTCTCAGCCGTATCTTTAACCTTCTTAATAAGATTACCTATATTATTAATCATAATATTAAAATGGTTTCCTAGTTCACCAAATTCATCTTTAGATTTTATATCTACGTGCACTGATAAATCACCCTTAGAAGCCTTGCTAAATATATGCCCCAATTTATCAAGCTTTGCGGTTATGGACTTACTCAATATTATGGATACAAATATGGCTATTACACCTAATATTAAAATAATTAGAAGGGTAATATTTTTTAAAACATTTGTATCATTTAATAATTCAGTCTTAGGCATATACGCTATAATTTTCCAGCCTGTTAATTCATTAGTTGTATAAATGCAATAATTATTTACTCCTTTGTAAATAAAGTTTTCTACACCTTCTTTATTTACTTTAACATTATTCCAATAAGACAGTGTCTTTACTTCATTCCCTCCGAGTAAACTTTTATCAGGATTAGAAATCATTAAACCTTGTAGGCTTGACACAGAAGTATATCCGTTATTACCTATTTTAATTGAAGATAAGCTATCAGACATAGTGGTTAAATTAATATCCGTAGAAATTACACCTACTATTAGTCCATTATTCTCTACAGCTTTTGCAATTGAAAACGTCATTAGTCCACTATTGGTATCTATATAAGGTTCTGTAAAAATTACCTTTCCTTTATTTTCTACCGCCTTAGTATACCAAGGCCTAGTGGTTGGGTCAAACCCTTTAGGCAATCCTTGAATAGGATAAATAAGCGTATTTTTATTAGAACTTGCAAAATACACATTAGTTAAGTCTTTTCTACTGTCTTTAACAGATTGCAGTGCCCCCAAAGCATAAGGTTTAAATTCAGGGTGTTGTTGCAATGATTTTAAATCAATATTAGCGGCTAACATATCCACATACCCCTGTATTCCAACTAAATAGTTAGTAAGTCCTCTGTTAACTTCTCCCAATGTTTGCGCAGAAGTTAATTTAACTTTAGATTCTAAAATGGCATGAGATTTATTGTAAGTAATTATTCCTAGTATACTTATGGGAGCTAAGCATAGTATGACTAATACTACTAATAATCTAACCTTTAAACTTCTTAAGTTAATTCGTTTTCTTTTAGTATTTTTCATATGTATCCCCCTGTTTTGTTATTCGACATATTTTCCTTTTTAAAATTTATTTTACCACTAATAGTTTCCAACATTCAAGATTTATTTGTTTTAATTTTGAAAAATATCCAGTAGTACCAAAATAAACAACGGTCCATACATATGTATAATAAAATGATCTATATCTTACGCTTATTCTCATGAATTATTGATAAAAAACGTGTTTCATAAAAACTTAATGCTTTTGATTGTCTTATTTTTACTTGTGTATTTATAACTTCATAGTTGTCGAATAGTAATTCAACAATCCTTTTATCCAATAAATTTTCATTTGCTTGTTTTTTTATAACTGTATAAATTTCGTTTTTATCCATTCCTTTTCTATAAGGTCTATCTTCAGATATGGCTGTAAATATATCTGCAACAGCAATTATTCTAGAACCGGTACCAATTTCTTCACTAGTAAGATGAAATGGGTACCCACTCCCATCTAATTTTTCATGGTGATAAGCTGCCCACTCAGCTATTCGTTGCAAACCCCCAATTGAATTTAACGTCCTAAATGTGTGATAAGTATGACACCTTATAATTGCAAACTCATCAACTGTTAATTTGCCTGGCTTCTCAAGAATACTGTTTGGTATTATTAATTTACCCATATCATGAAAATTTCCTGCTATCCTCATTGATTTTACATCTAACTCTGCAAGGCCAAACAATTCAGATAATTTTACTGCACATTCTGATACACCAGATGTATGAGTAGCCATAAATCTAGATTTAAAATCTATTAGATCCCGATACAAATTGGATATTAATGAGATATCTTCTAGTTCTATTTGCATGTTTTTAAACTGCCCATTGATTAATAACAATGAATATAAGTTAGGAGAAGTTAAATCTAACCAAAATTCTTCTCTTTTAGATAAATCAAGAAAATAAGTTACTATATTTTTATGTATAACTGTATCTGATAGTTTTTTTATTGTTGTTACTATATCATTAACTTGGTGTAAAATATATTTATTCCTATTTATTAATCTCTCAACATAATCAGATAATAAAATGATTTGAGAAGAAAAAACTACTGGATTATCTATATCATCATCCCAATCGTTCCAATTTCTATGATGGTTTCTTACTATCTTCGAAATTTTTCTTAACCATGGTATTTGTTCTAACAATAATTCCCCTCTTATAGTATGAATATTTTCATCTATTTCCTTAAAATTATGAATAGCTATTTTCTCTTCCACAGATATTGCACCAATATCATGTAATAATGCAGCAGTAAAAATATTCTCTGTAATTTCGGATTCTAAATTGGCTGTTTTTGATAATTCAAGTGCAATAAATGCTGTTCTATGTTGATGTTGCGCAACCAAGGGATTTGCTAAATCGGCTACTTCTGATAAAGATAATAGCAAATTACCTAAGTTTACGGATAATTGACTCTTAATAAAATCATCTCCTTGATTTTGAAACTATTATAGTAGTGTTGTCTCATGTTATATATTTAGGACAATGATTGAGGTTATTCTAAAACATTATTTATCATAAATTCATTAGTAGTTCCAATTAATATTACAAGAAAAGTAGAATTAGGTCAAATAGTTGTATCTTTAAATACTGCAAGCGTTAGTGCTAATCTATTGGAAATAAACGCATCTATCAAAGAAGCAGATTTTATTATAAGAATTTGATTAGTGTTTATATAGATAACACATGATATAATACTATTAATGTAAAATAAAATAATAATGCATTTATTAGATATTGATAAATTCAAATTAATGATATATAGGAGAATTAAGAGATGAAGGATACAAGAACTAGTGATAAAGTTTTTAATGTAATACAAGAAAAAATTATTAGTGGAGAATATAAACCAGGAATGAAAATTATGTCAGAACTTAAACTTGCTGAGGAGTTGCAAGTAAGTAGAGTATCTGTTAGAGAAGCTATAGAAAAAATGTCTGCAGTTAATATCGTCAGCAAAAGGAGAGGTGGAGGTACTTTTGTTAATGATTTAAAGCCATCTGTTTATTTAAATAGTTTAATACCTATGATTACCCTAGGTCAAGATAATTATAATGACATATTAGAATTTAGATTAATCATAGAGTCAGAAGCATCAGGGCTTTGCGCCCAGAGATGTAGCGATGATTTAGCAAATGAAATAGAGGGATGTTATAACAATATGATAAGGTATCAAGATGATTTTGAAAAATTTACTGAAGAAGATTTAAATTTTCATATGAAAATTGTGGAAGGAAGCAATAGCCCCTTGATTATAAAAGTAAACGAAATATTAAAAAATCTTTTAAGGGCCCATCAAAAGTTATTGTACAATAATTTAGGACCTTCTGGAGGGCTTAGTGAACATAAACTCATATTAGAGGCTATAAAAAATAGAGATTCAGAACTTGCAAAATTATTTGCAAAAAGACATATAGAACGAACAATAAGAGACATAAAAAAATAGATATTAATAAAAATCATTGTTAATATAATATTTGCCCTATAGAATAGACTATTAAAAATTGTCTATTCTATAGGGCATTTTTATGTTTAATAGACAGATGGGGCTTGGGCGGGTTTGTTCTACGTCAATGTTGCGCAACCAAGGGATTTGCTAATCCACTACTTCTGATAAAGATAAAAGCAAATTACCTAAGTTTACGGATAATTGACCCTTCATAAAAGTATCTCCTTGAGTTTGAAACTAAATATATAACATCGATTTAAGGTTATTCTAAAACATTATTTATCATAAATTCATTAGCAATTTTAACAGCCTCATCCGCATTAGAAGAATATCCATCGGCTCCAACAGACTTCCACAAGTTTTTATCCCTATTGAATAGTCGCCCACCTACTATTATTTTAACATCGCTAAAATCTTTTAAATTCCTTATAGCTGTGATTAAACATTGCACTGACTCAAGATAATTAGGCATTGTACAGGATATTGCTACTATATTAGCTTTACGGTCTTTTATTGCCTTTATCACACTCTGCGATGGAACGTCACAGCCAAGAAAATAGGTATTCCACCCATCAATCTCAAAAAAATCTGTAACCATACGTATGCCAATATTATGTGAATCACCAGATGCACTTAAAGATATAAGGGAATGCCCATTTTTCTCAGAGGTATGAAAATAAGGGAAAAGCTGTGACATTATAAGTTGTGTAGAGTACGAAAAATAATGTTCTTGATAAATATCTATAATATTCATATCCCATTGCTGTCCAATTTCTATAAGAGATCTTTCAAATACGTCGTTATATATTCTTTTTATATCAATCATATCACTAGTAACTGCATTTAAAATCATCTCACTTGCTTTTTGCGATTTACCATTAATTAAAGCCTTAAAATATGAATTTTTTAATAGAAGCATTTTAGGTTCTATGAAACACTTGGATAATTGTATTGAATCTCTCAGTATAAAATCTTCATTGTAGTTCTTTATTTCGGATCTTCCAAGTAAGTAATCGAGAGAAACATTAAAAAAGTCTGCTATTTTTTGCAGTGTTTCCTCATCAGGAAAGCGCTTACCCTGTTCATAATTCGCTATAGTTGTTTGAGCTAAACCAAGCATTTCAGCTAAATATCTTTGAAGCAAATTACTTTCTATACGAAGTTTTTTTAGTCTATTATAAAAGTGTTTAACGTTACTCACCTACCATTCACTTATATATTAACATAAAATACTGTAAAATTGAATTATTAAAATAATTTGTAACTTTAGGATAATTATGTTTACAAAACCACAAAATGAGTAGTATAATACTAATACAACACTATTTGAAATAAAATTCATTACAATATTATGAAGAATTCTATTATTATAGTAATTTTGTTGATTTTATTGAAGTTTAAATAAATTTAAATCTAGAATAAGGCGATAAATGTAAAAAGGAGTAATGTATGTATAAAAGGAATAGTATGGTAAGAGATAATGATCTCTACAATAGGGCTTAATTTGATTTTACAACGGGATTGAGAAATAAAAACTACATAGATTATATGCTACCTGAGGTAATGAGGCATAAGGGTAACTGTAATTATCAAGCTATTAATATAGATGTAGAAAACTTTAATATTCTTAATGAGAATTTGGGATATGATTTATGTAATAAATTGCTTAAAGAAGTGGCTAAGATATTATCAAATATTTTTAACAAAAAATCTATAGTTGTATATTGTGGTTTTAATAGATTTCTAATAATTTCTTTTAAAGAAAAACACGTTAATGACTATGCTCGAAAAATACTAAATGATTTAAAAAATAAATTTATAATAGGAAGTAGGACCATAAATTTAACAATTAGTATGGGGATTTATGTAAATACAAAATGTGAAAATATATTTACTGCAATTCAAAATGCTTACATAGCCTTAAATTATGCAAAGAAACAAGAGGGAGATTGTTTTAGTATATTCAACACTTCAATGGAATCTCAGATATTTAAAAAAGAAAAAATGCAAAAGAATCTTAAAGAGGCAATCAGAAATGATTTGTTAGACGTGTACTATCAGCCTAAAATTAATTTGGATAGTGAAACACTCATGGGTGTTGAGGCACTGCTTCGGTGGAATGATGATGAACTAGGAACTATTTTACCTATTGAATTTATAAATCTTGCTGAGGAAACAGGCATTATTATAGACCTGGGGAGATATGTACTTAGAAAAGTATGCAAACAAATAAAAACTTGGGAAGAAAGTGGAGTTGAGTATAGAAATGTAGCTGTGAATTTGTCAGCAAAACAATTTAAGGATGTGCATTTACCAGAATATATAGGACAAATCTTAAATGAGTATGGGGTATCACCAGATGTCTTAGAATTGGAAATAACAGAAAGTGCTGTTATTGAGAATACTGATCTTTCAAATAATATGATCAGTAAAATTATAAAAAAAGGTATTAAAATAGCTATAGATGATTTTGGAACTGGTTATTCCTCGTATATTCAGCTAAGTAACCTAAGTCTAAATACGCTTAAAATTAATAAAAGCTTTATTGATTTTATAAATTGTGATAATAAAAAGAATCTTATAATTAAAAACATTATAGAATTTGCCCATATTTTAGACATGAAAGTTGTGGCAGAAGGGGTTGAGCAAGAACAACAGATGATAACATTAAAAGAATATGGTTGCGATATAATTCAAGGATTTTATTATAGCAAACCACTTTCTGCTAAGAATTTTGAAGAATATATTATCCTCAAAGGCTATGGAGGGAAGTAACAATTCATATCAATTTAAAAAAAGAGCTACTAAAGTTGAGGATAATAGTCAAAAGGCAATAAATGAAACTCAAAAACTATATGCAGAAAAACAAAAAAATATGGAGAAAGCAATTGAAGGTGGAAAAGTAGTAGATAGCATAAAAGTTATGGCAGATACTATCGGAAATATAGCTTCGCAAACCAATCTTCTTGCATTAAATGCTGCAATAGAAGCAGCAAGAGCAGGGGAACAAGGTAAAGGATTTGCAGTGGTAGCAGATGAGGTAAGAAAACTTGCAGAGCAGTCAGCACAAGCAGTAATAAATATTCAAGATACTATTGTTAAGGTTCAAGGAGCATTCAAAAGTAGTATTGATACAGGTTGTGATTTATTAGAATTTATAAACACACATGTTAAAGAACAATTTAGTGCATATGCAGAAACAGGAAAGCAGTATTATAATGATTCAGATTTTGTAAGTAAAATGTCTGAGGAAATAGCAGCTATGTCTGAAGAAATTACAGCAACGGTTGGGCAAGTAAGTCAAGCAGTTCAAAATATGGCTGAGTCTTCACAAAGTTCAAGTGAAGAAGTAAGTAGAATAAAAGAGGGTATGAATGAAACGGCGCAGGCTATAGGGCAAGTGGCATTAACAGCACAAGGGCAAGCAGAACTTGCTCAAAAATTAAATGAAATAGTTCAACAATTTAAGATTTACATAAAAAAATAGATATTAATAAAAAATGTTAATATAATATTTGCCCTATAGAATAGACGATTAAAAATTGTCTATTCTATAGGGCATTTTTATTTTTAAAAAACAGACAAACACATAAATATAATTATTTAATATAAAAAAAGTCTTGACATAAAACCGTTTACTGATTAATATATAAATATAAGTTGTAGGACAACTATGAACGTATAAATCAAAAATGGGTTAAATAATTTTTTTATATAGCAGTTAAAGGGTTACAGTTGAAAATTTATGTCATACAACTACAAAATAAAATATGAGGTGATTAAAATGTTAAAGAGTCAACAATTAAGAGAAATAGCACCAGAAATAGATTCGTTAAGATTAGGTTCAGGTTGGTCCGTGGATGAACTTTCAAAACCACAAATTATTGTAGAAAGTAGTTACGGTCATAGTCATCCTGGAAGTGCACATTTAGATATATTAGTTGAGGAAGCTTGTAGTGGAGTTTATAACAAAGGTGGAAGACCTGCTAAATATTTTGTAACAGATATATGTGACGGAGAATCGCAAGGTCACGATGGAATAAATTATTCCCTTCCCTCTAGAGAAATTATGGCAGACATGATAGAGATACATGTACAAGCAACACCTTTTGATGCAGGAATATTTATTACAAGTTGTGACAAATCTGTACCAGCACATCTTATGGCTATTGCAAGACTTGATATGCCGGCAATTTTGGTGCCAGGTGGAATTATGAATGCTGGTCCTAATATGCTTACTTTAGAACAAATAGGAACATATAGTGCTCAATATGAAAGAGGAGAAATAACAAAAGAAAAATTTACATATTACAAACATAATGCGTGTCCAAGTTGTGGGGCTTGTTCATTTATGGGTACTGCATCAACAATGCAAATAATGGCAGAGGCACTAGGCGTTGCATTGCCTGGAAGTGCATTAGTCCCAGCAACATTAGAACAACTAAAAACTAATGCAAAGATTGCAGGAGAACATGTTCTTAAATTAATAGAAATGAATATCAAACCATCTGAAATAATGACTAAAAAAGCTTTTGAAAATGCTATTATGGTGCATGCGGCAATAGCAGGTTCAAGTAATGCATTAATTCATATTCCAGCTATCGCACATGAACTTGGAATTGACATTGATCCTGAATTATTTGATGAAATTCATAAAAAAATTCCATTTATATTAAACATAAGACCGAGTGGATTTTATCCTGGATCATATTTTTGGTATGCAGGTGGCGTTCCAGCAATAATGGAAGAAATAAAGGAATTCCTACATTTAGATGTGATTACTGTAACTGGAAAAACTTTAGGTGAGAATTTAGAGGACCTAAAAAGCAATGGTTATTATGAGAATTGTAATAAATACTTAGAAGCAATAGGTGTAAGCAAAGAAGATATTATAAAAACTAAAGAAAATCCAATTCAAGCTCAGGGAGCAATTGCAATACTCAAAGGAAATCTAGCACCAGGTGGCGCAGTAGTAAAACATTCAGCTATATCTAAAAAGCTAATGAAGGTTACTTTAAAAGCTAGAGTATTTAATTGTGAGGAAGATGCTATAAAAGCGGTATTAACAAAAGATATTAAGCCTGGAGATGCAGTGTTTATAAGATATGAAGGGCCAAGAGGATCTGGAATGCCAGAAATGTTTTATACAACAGAAGCTATCGCATCTGACCCGCAGTTAGTTGAATCTATAGCTTTAATTACTGATGGTAGATTTTCAGGAGCAACTAGAGGACCAGCTATTGGTCATGTTTCACCCGAGGCAAGTGAAGGCGGACCTATCGCACTAGTCGAGGAAAATGATCTTATAAAAATTGATATAGTTGCCCGCGAACTTAGCATTATAGGAGTAAAAGGACAAGAAAAAACTGAAAGCGAAATTCAAGAAATCTTAGAAATAAGGAAAAAGAGTTGGGTAAGGCCAGCAAGAAAATATACAAAAGGAATACTCGGTATATACACTAAATGTGCAGTAGCTGCAATGAAGGGTGGATATATGGAATAGATTTATGTTCATACCGTATGTCATGAAGATATAGGAGGCTGTATTATGGATGTAGTTACTTTTGGAGAATCTATGGTTTTATTTGGCCCGGATTCTTCAGGCCCATTAAGATACGTTCAAAACTTTAATAAATCAATTGCAGGCGCAGAATCAAATGTTTCAATCGCGCTTGCAAAATTAGGACATAAAGTTGGTTGGTTCTCGAAACTTGGAGATGACGAATTTGGAAGGTATATACAGTCCACAATTCGAGGTGAAGGTGTTGATGTATCCAGAGTGATTTTTGAATCTGGAAAAAATACAGGCATATTATTTAAAGAAAGGTTTATGCATTCTAATCCAAATGTTTATTACTATAGGAAAGGTTCAGCAGCTAGTGATTTGAAAGCAGAAGAATTAGATGAGTCGTATATTAAAGATGCAAAGATACTTCACATTACTGGAATTACACCTGCACTTTCTGAAAGCTGCAGAAAAACATTATTCAAAGCAATAGAAGTCGCAAAAGCAAATAAGGTACTAGTTTCTTTTGATCCTAATATTAGACTTAAATTATGGACAAAAGAAGAGGCAATACCAGTTCTGCTAGAAATTGCTAAACAATCAGATATAATTTTTCCAGGTATAGATGAGGGGGAAATGCTCCTTGGATTTACAAAGCCTACTGATATTGCAGATAGTTTTATAAAGATGGGGTGTAGCGTTGTAGCGGTTAAACTTGGAGAAGAAGGGTGTTACATAGCAGATAAAGACAGAGGTTTATATGTAAATGCATATAAACTTGAAAACCCTCAAGATACAGTAGGCGCAGGAGATGGGTTTGCTGCAGGGTTCCTTTCTGGAATGTTAAAGAAATTAGATCTCAAAGAATGTGGAGAATATGCAAATGGAGTTGGCGCTATGGCAGTCCTTGTAAAGGGTGATATGGAAGGTTATCCAAATTACGAACAACTAATGGCGTTTATTGGAAAAAAGAAAACGATTGCGAGATAGTGATAAGTTTATAAGGTTGGTTTACTACAAAAATAAGAGGGGGATTTTATTATGCCGTTATTAATTGTTGTTTTCGGAGTTGCGTTATTACTAGTTCTTATGATAGCTTTTAAATTAAATGGTTTCTTGTCATTAATTATTGTAGCATTATCAGTAGGTATCATGGAAGGTATGCCACTTCCAAGTGTTGTACTTTCAATAACGAAGGGCGTTGGTGGTACACTCGGATCTCTAGCACTAGTACTTGGTTTTGGTGCTATGCTTGGTAAGCTTATGGCAGATAGTGGTGGAGCTCAAAGAATAGCTCTTACACTAATTGATAAGTTTGGGAAAAAACATATACAATTAGCAGTTATATTAACTGGGTTTATTGTTGGTATTGCTTTATTTTATGAAATAGGGTTTGTACTTTTACTCCCACTTGTGTTTTCAATAGCAGCAGCTGCTGATATTCCACTTTTATACATAGGAGTTCCGATGGCCGCAGCATTATCTGCGACTCATGGATTTTTACCACCACATCCGGGCCCTACAGCTATAGCTGCTATTTATAAAGCAGATTTAGGTAAGACTTTAATTTATGGTATTGTTTGTGCCGTGCCAGCAGTAATTTTTGCGGGTCCTGTACTTACAAAATTCTTAAAACATATGGAACATGATATACCAAAAGGTTTATATAATCCTAAGACATTTACGGATAAAGAAATGCCTAGTTTTGGCATAAGTGTGTTTACAGCTTTAGTGCCAGTAATACTTATGGCAGCAAGAGCTATTGCTACTATTAATTTACCAAAAACTTCACCTATTTTAAATTACACTAACTTTTTAGGGGATCCCGTAATAGCACTTCTTATAGCAGTACTCTTAGCTATATTCACTTTTGGATTAAATAACGGTAAAAAGATGCCAGAAGTTATGAAAACTGTAACTGAATCAATAGCTGCAATATCTATGATTTTATTAATAATAGGTGGAGGTGGAGCATTTAAGCAAGTCTTAGTAGATAGTGGAGTTGCAGATTATGTTGCTCAAATCATGAAAGGATCAACCATTTCACCGTTAGTACTTGCATGGTCAATAGCAGCAATACTTAGAATAGCACTAGGATCTGCAACTGTAGCTGGACTTACAGCAGCAGGTATTGTTGGACCATTAGTTGTAGCAACAGGTGCTAGTCCTGAACTTATGGTACTCGCGACTGGAGCCGGAAGTTTAATATTCTCACATGTTAATGATCCCGGATTTTGGATGTTTAAAGAATATTTCAATTTATCAATACCAGAAACGTTGAAATCCTGGTCAGTACTTGAAACCATAATATCTGTGGTCGGTTTAGTTATGGTTTTATTATTAAGTATGGTAGTGCATTAGAATTTAATTAAGTAAATAATAGTCATCAATTTTATCTAAAGTTAACTACAAAAGAACATGTGAAAAAGCTATGAATTTCCTCATAGCTTTTTCACATGTTTTTTGATAAGTAGTTTTTTATATCTTCAACCTTTTTAAGTCGAATATATTTGATAATATTGTTTTTTATGGTAAACTTTATGTAGGGTAAAAATATCTGCGAAATTTAACGTAATATTATGGAGGGCAAAATATGAAGGCATTAAAATCAAAAGGCCTTATTTTAAGTTTATCATTAATTTTGGTATTATTAACTGGTTGTGGATCACAGGAGGTTACTAAGAAACCTGGATCACAGGAGACTACTAAGAAACCTGTAATTTATTTGTATCCTAAATCGCAGCAAACGGTTAGCGTAAAACTTGCGTATAAAGGTAAGATTACCTGCACCTATCCAGAATATAATGATGGATGGAAAGTAAAAGCTCATCCGGATGGCACATTAACTAATATTTCGGATAACAGAGAATATTCATATTTATATTGGGAAGGAGTTTCTAATAATAAGTGGGACATGTCTAATGGGTTTGTGATAAAGGGGAATGACTAAAACCATTTATAAGAAAAGGATTTACTGTTGTTGAATGGGGTGGAACTGAGATAAAGTAATATTTACAGATATACTTTTTTGCACTTGCCACTTGCCATGTGGGTGGCACCATTTTATCGTTTTAAAGGAGGAGTAAGAGTATGGCATATAAATTAAATGAAATAACAATAAGAACGAATAATTCCAAAGAAGGAATGAATAATATTGGTGATATTTGGAATGATATTACAAGTGGAAAACTACCTATTATTTTTGATAGTGAACATGTATTTCAACAGGGTATTTCTCCAATTTCAAAATACAGTAATTATTCCAGTGATGAAAATGGAGATTATGATCTAACAATAATGGCTGTAACAACAGACTTCTTTCAAAAGATGGATACAGAAGTAAGTAAAGGCTTTTATAAAAAATACGATGAAAAAGATGGAAATGGAGAAATAAGTGTTTGTACGAGAAAGGCATGGGAAAAGGTATGGTCTGAGCAAAAATCGGGCGATATACATAGAACCTTTACAGCAGATTTTGAGAGCACTGTTCCAAGTGAATATACGAAAGATGGCAAAGTGCATTGCTATTTATATGTTGCAATTCAGTAGTTATTTTAAACAGTAACTCAGTAAATGATCGCTTTATTATGGCAAGAATTTAATTAGAATTTAATTAGAATTTAATTAAGTAAATGAGATCAATATTTAAAAATTTACTGAAATCACTGACTTGTAGGTAGTTAAATTTAAGTTAAAAAGGATTCTAAATCTAATTAAATTTAACAATAAAATAAAATTTCTTGAATATACGCTTTTGAAGCAATTGATCATTCCCCAGTAAATAATGGTCATTAATTTTATATAAAGTTGATTACAAAAGAACAAGTGAAAAAGTTATGAATTTCCTCATAGCTTTTTCACTTGTTTTTCTATAAGTATTTTTTTATATCTTCAACTTTTTCTAAATCGAATATATCTGTTGCTATTATAAAAGGTTAGTCCATGCCATCTACATTACAGTCTATATAGTTTTTAAGATTTTGAAACAACTGCTCATCTTTAAAGTCAGAGATCGCAACTTTTTGAGATAGATCTTTCTTGATCAGGGAAGGTGGATGTTTTTCTATATGGCTAGATTCAACTTTATCATAGTTATTAATGTTAAACACCTCCTTTGTTTTTAGAATTAATTGTAAACTAAACTCTTCTATTTTCGAGTATTAATAATCATAATATGCTAAAGTAAAATTAAAGTGATTTTTTTAAATAAAGAGGAATTCGTAATTTAGTTGTACAATTAATGGAGGATAATTGATATTATATTATTATATGGTTATTATGATAGAAAAAATATTGTCAAGCTAAGAGCGGAATCGTAAGCAATAGAAAAGGTGATTTCTATATGTTATGAAAAAGAATTATCTAAGTAAAATAGAGAAATAATTAGCCCGAAACTATGCTATAATTATTAACAAAAAGGTTGAAGGATGATTTATATGTTTAAAATTAAAGGCTTGTATAAAGAGAAAAAGAATAATATTTTGAAAGGCATAGATATTAATATAGATAAAGGAAACTCTGTAAGTATAGAATGTAGCAATGAGATAAGTGATTTGCTGGTAAATTTGATATTGGGAAAAGAAATACCAGGAAAAGGTGAGATTTTTATAGAGGGTATTAAAAATTTGGAGTATATTAAAAAAAACATGGCTAGCATAGGAGTTGTGCTCAGAGAAGATGCTCTTTATGAAAATATGACGATAGAGAGTTATATGAAGTTTTTTGCTGATATTTTTGGAAACAAGGTTGATTATAAAGAAATATTGATGGGGCTGGCACTTTTGGACATTGCCAATACTAAAATTAATAAGTTAAGTTATTCACAAAAAAGACGTGTAAGCTTTGCTAGAGAAAGATTAAAGCAACCTAAATTGTTAATATTTCAGGAGCCAATTCTTAATATGGAGCTGGATGGAGCCATATCAATAATTGAAAACATAGATGATTTATGTTCTAGTGGAACAGCTGTGTTGATCACCTCCGTGCTTTTTAAAGATACGATAATGATCAGCGAAAAAGCGTATCGGTTAGATGCAGCTGGATTGGTATCATTAAGTAATAATAGAGAAGAGTATGACTGCCAGAAAGAGGAAATGCATAAGGGGGTGGATGGCATCCCTATAGAAAAATTGGTCAGTACAAACGAAATATATAAAATTGAGAAGATACCGGTTAAAATAGAGGATAAAATTCTGCTGTTTGATCCGATAGAGATTGATTATATTGAGAGTGACAAGGGAATTAGCAATATATATATTAGTGGAGAAAAGTTTCCTTGTACTATTTCTCTTACTGATTTGGAAGAAAGATTAAAATACTTTGGATTTTTCAGATGTCATAGATCGTATATAGTAAATTTACAAAGAGTACGAGAAATAATTACTTGGACAAGGAATAGTTACAGTCTAGGTCTGGACGATAAAATAAAGAGTTCCGTACCTTTGTCAAAAGGTAGATTAGATGAGTTGAAAACAATACTAAAGTTGTAATTATCAAGATTTAACTCAATTCATTCAAGGTATTATATGCTCCATTGGACTCTAAAATAGAGGCACTAAGGCAATCTAATACTCTGTTCATAGCTTTTTTGATGTATCGAGATCCAATCTGTGACATAATTAATTTATAAAAGAGCAGAAAGGAGCCAACACTAGAAAACATAATTTAAATCTAACAGGGAGAGCATTATAATGGAATTTACAAGAAGAATTAATGCATTGTTAAAAAAAGAAATAAAGAGTTTATCAAAAGATTGGAATATTTTATTAATGTGCTTATTGCCAGTTCTATTTAGTTTTATATATACTAATGTATTTCGTGCCGGAGGAACAAGTGATGGCATTGGTAAATACGAAATACTATATATTTGCTTAGGTATGAATATTGTACTTATAGCTGGATTTATGATAGCTATGTTGATTGCAGAAGAAAAAGAAAAAAACACACTTAGAACTCTTATGCTTTCAGGAGTGTCACCTTTAGAATTTTTAATAGGAAAAGTTGTTATAACGTTCGTGGTATCAGAAATTCTAAATATACTTATATTTTATATAGCTCGAATGGATTCTGTGTACTTAGGTAAATTTATATTGTTAACGTCTTTAGTTGCAATTAGCATGATAGAAATTGGAGCGGTAGTAGGCATTATTGTTCCTAACCAAATGTCAGCAGGAACAGTAGGAATGCCTATACTTATGTTTTTTTTAATGGTGCCAATATTTTCAAGCTTCAGTAAAAAGATAGAACTAATAGCAAGTTTTTTGCCTAATTATAATATGAACCTAATGTTTAAAATGCTGTTTAGTGGGGGAGAGATTGGAGTGGGAGAAGCCAAGAATATAGCAGTAATCTTAATCTGGATAATAATTGCTGGAGTTACATTTGTATGTACATATAATAAAGTTGGATTAGATAAATGGAGGAACATTAGATGAAAAAGGCACTAAAAATAACAAGAAAAGTATTACTATGGATTATTGGGATTATAGTTGGATTAGTAATTATATCAGCAGTAACGCATAATGTCTTGAAATCAATTGAAAAGAACAAGTATAAAAGTGGCCAAACAATAAATGTGGATGGTAAAAATATGCAAGCTTATGTGACTGGATCAGGAAAAAAAACAATCGTGTTACTAAGCGGTTTAGGAACTGCATCACCAATTACAGATTTTATGCCTTTGGCAGAAAGATTAAGCTCAGATTATAAAGTCGTAATCCTTGAATGCTTTGGATACGGTTTTAGTGACACTACAAAAGAGGAACGTTCTAATGCAAACATTGTAAAGGAAATAAGGACAGTACTTAAAGAATTAAAAATTAATGGACCATACATATTAATGCCACACTCGATATCGGGCATATATTCGATGTACTATGCAGTAAATTATCCGAAGGAAGTGGAGGCAATTATTGGGATTGACGAGTCTAAACCTAATCAAACAAAAAGTAATAAAGATGCTAACATGTCACCATATTTGACATTGCTTAATACGTTTGGAATTGTAAGGGATATTACATACCTTTTGCCAAGTGTTGATGATGGCATGAACAAAAACAATTATTATTCTACGAAGCAAATTAAAATGAAAAAAATGGCAACAACCTGGAATAGTGGAAATGTCTCTGTGATAAATGAATTTAATATGGTAAATACAAATACAAAAGAACTATATGATGTGAAATATCCAAATAAATTACCTGTTTTATCCTTTTTATCAAAAGAGTCCGTAGACAGTAATAAAGAGTGGTTGCCACTTCATGAAGACGTAATTTCAAACTCGGATATTCAAAAGATTCAAGTTCTTAGTGGGAAGCATTATTTATATTGGACAAACGCAGATAAAATTGCCAAAATGTCAAAAGAGTTTATTTCTACATACGTAAAATAACGTATTCACCAAATACACTAATATTAGAGCAGGATATGATATTAACATGGAATATAATGGTATAATTAACTCGAAAATTGTTGTGTGATTGTATTTTATCGTGCAATAAAATTTATTTATATAATTGGAGGTTTCAATAGACATGGATATAACATATATCGCTCCATCAGCGATAGAATATATTTCTTTGAGATTAAAAACTGGAATGGGAACGAAAGATTTATCAAAAACAGAGATTGCATTGAAACATTCATTGTTTATTGTTTCTTTATGGGATGATGATAAGTTAATTGGTTTTGGAAGAATTGTTGGTGATCAAGGGATAACCTATGTTGTTTCTGATATTATGGTAGATCCTAATTATCAATGTAAAGGTCTAGGGAAAGTGATTATGAGAGAAATAGATTCCTATTTAAACAAAAACACAGATGAAAATGCATATGTATGTTTGATTGCCAATAAACCAGCAGATAAGCTATACTGTCAATTTGATTTTGAGTATGTAGATCCGAAGTCCTGTGGAATGAAAAGAAAGCAGATTAAAAAGTAAGAGTAGCATCAACTATTTATCAAAAAAACAAAGTGAAAGTAACACAATACTAATTGAGTTACTTTCACTTTGTTGTTATACTAACAATAATTTATAAAGCATCAGTCATTGTATATGCCTCTATGTTTTGACTCTTTATTAAATCATAACTAATCCATCCATAACCATTAATGCCCCAATCTGTACCCCATGAATTTATTATTTTAACTGCTCTTTTAGTATCATCATAACCAATTACACATAATGCATGGCCACCTCTACTTGTACCATAAACTTGATTATAAATGGGATTGCTAGCATCCAATTTATCAAAATCTGGATATACTGATATACCGATAACTACAGGGTTACCATTTGCAAGTTGTGCCTTTATTGCACTATAATTACCATCTGGAAGCTCACTCCAGCTTTCTGCTTTATACTTTGCTGCATTAGCTTTTTGTTTAGCTGTAGGTGTAGTTTTCCATGCATATTCGCTTCCATCATAAGGCATATCAGCTAATGTAGTGCAGCCTTGTGTCTGTAAAATGTTAAATGCATCGGAAAAATTAGCCCCACCACCATCTGCTGAATTATCTGCATGTATTTGACTATATATATATGCTGGACTGAATATATTGGAAATTGTATTTAAAGACCATTTCCACTCTTGACCTTCCTGATAAGTCTTATCTGCATAACCGGTTGCCCATGAAACGCAGCTTCCCAAACTTCCTTGATTATCTACTTTAGGAAATTGATTTGTTAGGTCAACTTTTGTAGGTAATTGTATTTTACTATCTGAATCCTCTAACATTTTAATTCCTGGTATTTTTTCATGTAAGTGATTTAACCCTGTTGGATGCAAAATAGCTGCATATGAATTTTGAGTTTGAATTAAAGATCCTAAAACTACAAGTGAACATGCTAAGATTTTGATACTAATTTTGTTGAATTTCATTTTTATACCCCCAATTTGTTTTTTTTTTAGGACTTCCATATCAATCTTGATGATTAACCTCTATACTACTTAGACAATAGTAACTACTTTATACGCCCACCCCCATTCAATATACAAAGTTTATATGCCTATTAAACATTTAAACTTTCATGGAATAAAAGTAATTATATACCAAATTTTAACAGTTGTATATATAAATATATAATAAAAATGCATACTCACTATGTTGAGGCCACTGAAAAAAGCACTCTTTTTTCAGTAGAGTTTTCAAATTTGAATAGAAAAAGCATGAGGAATCCATATTTTTGGATATCTCATGCTTTTTCTTTTATAATTAAGTTTTAAAAGCCCTATTTCATGCTTTTCAACTTAATTATTCTCTTTAGATTCACAGTGAAGATTGATAATGCACCTTGCATTTGCATGCTAATTAAGCCTGACGATATTGCTACATCATAGCCATGTTGGTGCTTAAGTTCACTATTTTTAGCCTCTATCATATAACGCTCCCTAGCACGTTTTTTAAAATATTCACTTTTTTCGAACTCTATTTGATCTTTGTGGGTATTTGACTTTATTGAAACTGAATAAGTTTTAGATTTAGCGCCTTCTTTATAACACCCATCTTTATGAACACAATTTTTACACTTTTCTACATTAAAATAGTAAGTTAACACTTGATTTTTACCAACATTCTTCTTTCCCTGTTTTGCTTTTTTAATAGCCATATGACCTGCCGGACATACAAATAAACCAGCATCTTTATTAAACTCAAATTCATCTTCTTTTTTTCGCATTCCTTGTGAAATTACAGGATTTAGTTTTGAAATTAATGCAATTTTATTTTCTTTTGCATATTCTAGATTTTTCTTTTCAGAATAAGCTGTATCTCCAATTACTTCATTAACATCTATACCAGCCTCACGGCTTTTTTCTATTAAGGCTATGAGCTCCTTTCCATCACTTTTTTCGCCAGTTGTAATAACAGCTGCTGTAATTAAACGTTCTTCACTCATAGCAAGGTGTGATTTATATCCAAAAAAAGAACTATCCTCAGTCTTATGCCCCACTTTTGCATCCTCATCTTTTGATAGTTTTAGGTTTTCTATGTCATCATTAAAAGCTTCGGTTAAGTAGTTTAATTTAGTTTTCACAGTTGGATTTGCTACAATTTCTGGATTCTTGTTTATGCTATCAATTAATAATTTGCAGTACTCAAGAATATCTTCAAGTACTCCATTTGTAACTTTATTCGGCAAATCTTCTTTTATCTCAGGATGTACTCCGTACAATGTTTTTCTTAAATTTTTTGCACGTTTCAATAATTCTTCTCCTGCTGATTTTTGGTTATAACGTGACTTGGTATGCGTAGCATCAACTATTATTGCTTTGCTTTTTAAAACTCCCTCTTTTATAGCAAGTTCTACAGTCTTGTTTATTAATAAATCTAATAAATTCATGTCTTTAAGGCGAAGCTTTCTAAATTTAGTTAATGTACTTGAGTTTATTAAATTTGTTTCTTCTGGGGCTAAATTCAGAAAATATTTAAATGACATATCATAAAGAGTTCTTTCAACAACATCTTCATCAGACAATTCATATATTACTTTCAAAAGCAAATATTTAAATAGCATTATAGGGTTAATAGCACCTCTACCCATAGATGAACTATAGTTAATAATCAATTCGTCATAAACAAATGAAAAGTCAACAAGGTCATTAATTTGCTTTAAAATGTTATCTTTCGGAATAATTAACGAATATAAGCTATGGTATGTATTTATTTTTATTTCCAATTGTCCTTTTAGCATAATAGTTTAGCCCCTTTTATTTTATTCTACTATACTAATTCGACATATCTTTTAAAATTCCTTTTTGTTTTTAGTCTTTTACATAAAAAAATCGCCATCTTTAATTCGATGACGATTTTTCATATAGTTTTTCAGTGGCCTCACTATGTTTACTATGTTTTTTCAGCATTATCATTTAAATTTGATGATTTGTACATACATCAAGATTTTAAATACTCCTTATGCTCCAATGGAGCAATGCTAGTTGTCTTTAATGAGTTTATTTGTTCTCTTAAGGAATGTAAAAGTACGTTTCATGCAATTTGTATTGTTTTTTTTGCTAAAACCAGTAAAATTTTAATAAATGGATTAATACAATTATAAAGATATATCCTTAAATGAATACCAAATAGGGGGTGGAGTCGTGAATTATGCAGTTGCCTTGGGACTTATGGGCATAGGAATGATTATAGGCATAGTATGTAGTATTAGTCAGATACGAAGTGATATTAAACGTATAAATATAAATGTAAATAGGATTGCTAAACAAGTTGGAGTGCCTGATACAGTAACAGATGAATTAAATAGTCTCCTTTTGGAAGGTAAAAGGATTAAGGCAATCAAAAAATATAGAGAGGTTACTGGAGTGGGATTAATTGAAGCTAAAGAATATGTCGATTTATTAAGTGAAACGGAATTAAAATAATCTACACAATAATATTATTTATATTTTGTAAAGAAAGTGGGGTAAATAAAATGATACAATCTGTTGCACACATTGCGTTAGTAGTAAAAGACTATGATGAAGCCATTGAATTTTACACAAAGAAACTTCATTTTACATTAATAGAAGATACATACCAACCAGAACAAGATAAACGTTGGGTGGTAGTGTCTCCACCAAGTTCGTCAGGAACTACAATATTACTTGCAAGAGCTTCCAAACCAGAACAACTATCGTTTATTGGAAATCAGGCAGGAGGACGAGTTTTCCTATTTCTTGGAACAGATGATTTTTGGAGAGACTATAATGAAATGATAGCAAAAGGTATAGAATTCGTTAGAGAACCTAAAGAACAATCATATGGTACGGTTGCAGTATTCAAAGATTTATACGGAAACTTATGGGATTTGGTTCAGTTTAAAGAAAACCATCCAATTGCTAAAAGAGTAAAATAAGTACAATTGAGATACAGTAAAATTACTAAATTCCTCTTTCTTTGTTGCTCTAGTTAGTGTTGCTATAAAATAATACATGGTACATTATGGTATAATTGACTTAAAGTTGTTTTCTGAAGGTTTTTCAAAAGAAAAATATGTAAATAGAAATGATAATTCAGTTCTAATTCTAGTGGAAGAAGGACACGTATATTAATAGTCTAGAAAAAGTGAATAAACTTGATTTTGATAATATTATTTCTTCTTTAGGGGGTGTAAATGTGAAAAAATTATTAAAAATTAAAAAGTTAAAATTAATCTTTATTGTTATAATTATAATTGGTGCTTTTAACGCTTCATGTATTACACCAAAGGGAGCATTAAGAACTTACTTATTTATTAGTGGTCATCCATTTATAGCTTGTATAACACCAATAAATGATGATGTATTACACAATAAGATAGATAGTAAATACCTTCAAACTGAAAATGCTCATTGTTACGAATTAGTTATTGTTCCGAGAGAAAAAGCCACAGGTGGTTATCTACAGAATTATATAGTTCGTAAAAAAGGGATTTTCTATTTTGCAAAATACTATGGTGAAGCTTAACATTCATAAAAGCTGTTATGGGAGTTTACAGGATGTACTAACGAATACAATAGGGAGGTATCAAAAACAAATTATATCATAGGAAAATATTTTGCCATAAATGTAATGGAAAAACATGGTGTAGATGCATTTTTCAAGAGTAAACATTAAAATAATATTATTATTTTATTTCTTCGCAAGTAACCCCATATCATTGATATGAGGTTGCTTGCTTTAAGTGTATATAGATATTCAGAAAGTAATACAATGCTTTCTTTTTATTTATCTTGGAAACAATAATGAGAAACAATAAGCTTGTCCAATTCTTGACTAACTAGTATTGTCCTTTCATTCAAAGGTCCTTTTTCATTTATAAGTTTTGTTAATTCATCCCTTAATTCTTCCATAATTTACCTCTTTCTTAAAAATAAGTTTTTTTAAACGACATTTACCATGATATTACAACTTTTACATTTTAGCAATACAAAATATAAAAGTTGTAATATTAAGACTATTCAAAAAATAAAGTTAAAGTAACACAATACCAATTGAGCTACTTTAACTTTGAGGTTATTTAAAATTGCAAACACACATTATTCCACTATGAATTTGACCAATTCTTCGTTGAATTTGTCACGTTCATCATAGAACGTAGCATGACCACTATATTTAAATGGTATAAGTTTCGAATTTTTAATACTTTGGTTTTGTAACTCACCAAGCTTAAAAGGAACAACTTTGTCATGTATACCATGAATAATTAAAGTAGGAACATTTATTTTTCCTAAATCAGAAGATAAATCTTCCCTTATCCAAGTTTTCGCAATAGCTGCAGTTGCCCAGCCTGATGCTTGCAATCCCAATTGAAAGAACCAATCAGAGAAGGCACATGTTATATGCTGAAAGAAAAAAATATCGCCGAAGCCCTGCAGCATCTTAGGACGATCATTATATGTTCCCTGGATTATATTATCAATTACTTCTTTAGGTACCCCATAAGGATTAGTCGGAGTTTGTATAAGATAAGGAGCCGCTGCGTCGATAAGAACTAGTTTAGATACCCCATATTCGCAGTGCCTAGCCATGTACCTGATAGCGATCGCTCCACCTGTGGAGTGTCCTGCAAGTGTGAAATTCTTTAAATTAAGTGCAGCTACTATCATTCTAACATCATCTGATAATCGATTGTAGTCATAACCTGTGAACGGTTTATCTGATTCACCAAACCCTCTCGTGTCTATACCTATACATCTGTATCCCATTTGGGGAAGCAAATCAAACTGATATTCAAACAAGTTATGACTTCCAGGCCAACCGTGGAGAAATAAGATTGTCTCCTTGCCTTCTGGGTTAAGATCCTCTACATAAATCTTTACGTCGTTTTCTACTTTAATATAATACCCCAAGTAAATACCTCCATTAATAATTCATTCATTATCAAGGTATTCTTTTAGGCGTAGATATGTGAGTTTATTTGATATTTTTCTTATGAATTTTCTGGTTCTATATGAATCAATACATAGGACCCTCCAGGGAAAATATCTTTTATTTCTTCTTCAACCTTATCAGAGAGGTTATGGGCATCAACTAGTGAGGTATTTTCAACAACATGCACGTTTACATTAATTTCTCGTGTAGGACCACTTTTCCTTGTTTTTAAACTATGATATTTAGTAATTTCTAGATGAGAGTCAAGTATGTTTAATATCTTTAAAATATCGTCATCTGGAAGCTTAGAGTCCACTAAATCATTTAAAGATTTTTTGATTAAGTCTATAGAAGTCTTAATTATTAGGATTGCAACAAATATAGCAGTAAGTGGATCAATAATTGGTATATTCGTTATTTTTAATAATACAAGGCCAAGAAATACTCCAATAGAGGTGTATACATCTGTTAGAAGATGCATGCCATCAGCCTCTAAGGCAATAGAATCCGTCTTTTTCGCTGTTTTTAATAAAATCATTGAAATGAAAAAGTTAACTACAGCAGCGAGTAGCATTACTAATATGCCTGCACCTACATTATCTACAGTTCCGCCTTCAAAAATCCTTTTTATGGCTTGATAGATAATGAGTGCGGCAGCAAGTAAAATTAATATAGCCTCGACGAAACCAGACACATTTTCATACTTGCCATGTCCAAAGGGATGACCATCATCCTCAGCTTTTGATGCTACCTTAATGGAGAAAAAAGCAATAAGGCTTGCTAAAAGATCTATAGAAGAATGGATTGCTTCAGAAATGACACTAACGGAGCCCATTAATACTCCAACTACTATTTTAAAAAATATTAACGCAGTATTAGAAAATATAGACAATGCTGCGGTTTTTTGTTTATCCATTTTTATTCAGTCCTTTCAAAGTAATTTCAATGATAAAGAAGAATGATATTATTCAATAGGAATATCTGTATCTATATCTTTTTCTTCGATTATAATGGGCAAAGTTGGTGTTGAGCTTTCTAAGTAATCATCATTTTCATAAATATCGTCTGCAGTATTAATTTCACTTTTTTTGTTTATAGATTCTGAATTATTTTTAAAAGTTACTCGTTGAATAAAAAACATAAATTTTGCATTGGGTTTATTTTTTGAATTGTTAATTAAACCTAAATTATTTGGTATTACTCTATTTTCATTCTTAATAATTATTGGATTGCTTTTAGATGTTTTATTCATATTCTCATTAGGATATGGTCGTTGTAAGAGTTTTAAAATGACGAGAAATTTTGCCATAGTTAATTTATCACAGATGGGAATTGTAGATTCTGTACCTATTTTATCATTTGAACTCTTTTCTGTAGATAAGTTATTTGTGTATCTATTTTCTTGTTTGATATTTACTGAGTTTTTTTTAGATGTTTTATTAATATTAATAAAACAAGATGGTTGTTGTAACATGTTAAAAATAAAAAAATGCTTTATCAGCCTCAATTTGTCACGGTTATCGTATGTTTTCATTCATAAATACTCCTTTAATATAAAGTTTGGTATAAGAAATAAAATAGAGTAGCATAATTATTAGTTACTTTATTTCAGGTACTTAGACCTTATATATGATATGTTGAAAATAAAGGAGTGTTACATTATGTATACTTAATATATAAAGATAGGCCCCCTAATCATCATATTTTAATATTAACTACTTGAGTTAATATTATCCATGATGCTTAGGGGGCCTATTAGTCATTAACTTTTAACTATTTTAAATATCTTTTGGTTTTTTTAAAATTCCTAGTATTATGCACGTTACTGCAGCTCCTATCAAAATCGATAGTAAATAAAGTAATGGACTTCCTTTAACTAAAGCAACTACAAATATACCGCCGTGTGGAACTGGCATTCCTATATTAAAAAACAATGAAAGTCCACCAGCAACTGCGGATCCTATTACTGTTGCTGGAATTACTCTTGCTGGATCTGCTGCTGCAAAAGGTATTGCTCCTTCTGTTACAAAGCAAGCTCCCATTATATAACAACTAAGACCAGTTTCTCTTTCTTGCTTAGTAAATCTATTTTTAAAGAATGAAGTAGCAAGTGCAATCCCTAGGGGTGCAGACATACCACCAGCCATTACAGCTGCATGTGGATAGTAATTTTTTGAAGCTATCATAGCAATTCCAAATGCAAACGCAGCCTTGTTTATTGGACCGCCCATATCAACTGCCATCATTCCGCCTAATATAATACCTAGTAGAACTTTGTTCCCTGTGCCCATTCCACCTAACCAATGTTGAAGTAAAAGGTTAATTTGAACAACTGGTCCATCTATACAAATGTACATTATAGCACCGGTAATAAAAATACCTAGAAGTGGATATATAAGCACTGGTTTTATACTCTCAAGAGCTTCTGGCAATTTTGAAAAAGCCTTCTTAAGAAGTAGTACTACATAACCACCAAGAAATCCTGCAATAATTCCACCAAGAAATCCTGCATTACTTTGATATGCTAAAAATCCACCTACCATTGCGGGAGCAAAACCTGGTCTGTCTGCAATACTCATACCTATAAAACCAGCAAGTACTGGTACCATAAGTGCAAAAGCATTCTCGCCTCCAATTACTGAAAGCAGCTTAGACAAATATAACAAGTTTGGATTTGAACTCTTTTCGAATATAAATGATAAAGCTATTAATATTCCTCCACCAACAATGAAAGGAAGCATATTTGAAATACCACTCATAAGATGTTTATAAATTCCTGTTTTTTCGCTTCCAGTAGCAGATTTACTACCACCAGCATTGTTATAAACAGGCGCTTCGCCATTTAATGCTTGATTTATAAGTTCTTCTGGTTTTTTTATTCCTTGTACCACAGGAACTATAACTACTTTTTTACCGTTAAACCTTGCCATTTCAACTTGTTTGTCAGCAGCTACTATTATACCAGTAGCCCTTTCTATTTCATCATCCGTTAATCTATTTTTAACTCCTGTAGCACCGTTGGTTTCAACCTTTATGTCTACGCCCATTTCCTTAGCCTTATTCTTTAAGGCATCTGCTGCCATGTAAGTATGTGCTATACCTGTAGGACATGCGGTTACTGCTAAAACTAAACCTTTTGAACCTTTTATCTCTACTACTGCTTCTTCCTGGGCACTCTCTTCTTCTAATTTTTCCTCTTCTTGACTATCAATTAAACTTAAAACTTCTTCAGGTGTTTTAACAATGAGAAGTTTCTTTTTGAAATCTTCATTCATAAGGAGAGTAGATAACCTTGAAAGTGTTTCCAAATGTGTATTATTAGCACCCTCAGTTGCTGCAATCATAAAAAATATGTTTGCAGGAGCATCATCTAAGGAATCAAAATCAATTCCATCTGTAGAACGTCCAAAAGCTAATGCTGGAGTTTTTACAGCCGCAACCTTTGCATGGGGGATAGCTATACCTTCCCCAATTCCAGTTGAGAAGTCTGCTTCTCTTTTTAAGATTGCTTTTTTATATTCTTCCTTGTCATTTAAGATTCCCGCACTATCAAGTTTATTTACTAATTCATCAATTACATCTGCTTTACTATTAGACTTTAAATCTAGAATAATAGTATTTTTCTTTAAAAGTTCTGTTATTTTCATATTTTTCCTCCTGTGATAAATACAAGCTTAGTTAGTTTATATGAACAGGCCAATTAATAACTAGATATTAATCTAATTTATTTACAATTACCTGCGCTAAATAATGCTCAATATCTTCTTTTTTACATAAATCCTTTGAAAATGCTGTAGCACTTCCAGATGTAGCTCCCCATCTAAATGCTTCAATTAAATCCTTTGATTGTGAATACTTAGCTAAAAATCCTGCAATAACTGAATCTCCTGCACCAACTGAATTCTGTACTTTTCCCTTTGCTGGTGTTGCATGATAAACTCCACTTTCACAAATCAGAAGAGCTCCTCTTTCAGCCATAGATATAATTACATTCTGTGCTCCCATAACAATAAGTTTCTTTGCATATTCAATAATTTCATCTGTATTTGTAAGTTCTTTATTAAATATTTCACCTAGTTCATGATTATTAGGTTTTATTAAAAATGGCTTATTCGGAAGCGTTGCAACTAAAGCATCACCTGTAGTATCAACTACAACTTTTACATTATTAGAAGCGCACTTTTTTTGAAGCCTTGCATATATGTCCGTTGGAACAGACTTCTGAACATTTCCTGACAATACTAGATAATCATTTGAAGTTAAACCTTCTACTATTTTAAATAGCTTACTTAAGTCCTGATCTTTTATAATTGGACCAGCTCCATTGATTTCCGTCTCTTCTTTAGATTTGAGTTTAACGTTTATTCGTGTATCACCACTTATCTCAATAAAGTCAGTTTCAACCCCTTGAGACTCCAATGAATCAATAATAAATTTTCCAGTAAAACCTCCAACAAAACCTAAAGCTTTAGTTTGTATTCCAAAATTATTTAAAACTCTTGATACATTTATCCCTTTTCCACCAGCAAATTTTTCTTCACTGGCAACTCTATTAATTAATCCTGCTTTAAAATCATCTACGGTTATAACATAATCTATAGCCGGATTAAAAGTTACTGTATATATCATCTTTTCGTCACTACCTTTTATATTTATTTTTAACGTCCATATATACATGATAATATAAAATCAGTTCTTAAACAACACATATGTTCATATTCGATCATGTTTTATTTGCGTTTCATTAGAATTCGATCACATTCGGTCATGTTTTTTTGCGTTTTATTAGATTTCGATCGCATTTTAACAAAAAATGTAATTTTAGAATGAAGATGTAAAAGAAAAAAATTGATAAAGAAGAGGTAAAGATTAATATTTTTAGAAAATATAATACAGTAATATGATATAATTGAATAAGTCATTTTGTAGGAATTAGGAAGATGAAATTATACGAGGGGGGAGAAAAATGAACAAGAAAATCGGGGTAGCCATAATGGCACTTGTTGTAACTATGAGCATTGGGTTTACTAGCGTATACGCAGATCCTGCGTCAGATAAGATAAAGGTTCAGCAGATTGAAACTAAAAAAAATAATCTTGTAATTAAAGTAGAGATTACAGACAATCAAATTGAAGCAATTATATCTAAAATGAAAATTAATGAAAATAATATAGTAAAAATACAAAAGGATATTAAACAAGACCAAATGAATATTTTAGATATAGAGGGTAATATCAAAGCAGAACAGATACTTTTTAATAAAAGAATGAGAGCAATGTATATGGGTGGGTCATCAAGCCTTATAGATGTTATCCTAGCTTCAAAGGGTATAGAAGATTTTGTATCCAGAGTAGAAGATATAAAAATTATAGCAAAATTTGATCAAAATGTTATTAGTGATTTAAAAACAAATGAAGCGGAAATTAATTTAAAAAAGGTAGCACTAGATACAAAAAGTACAAAGTTGTTATCTTTAAGAGTTGACAATAAAAAGAAATTAGCTACTTTAACGAAACAAAAAACAGATCAAATTGTATTGGTAACACAATTAAATGCTGAGGAAAATCAATATGGTGCACAAATGGTAACAGACCAAGCTGGTATAGCAAAGGAAGTAGCTCTAGAGAAAAAAACAAATGAGGCTATATTTTCTTCTAATCCAGTTTTAGCATATGCTTCAGATTATCTTGGTATTCCTTATGTATGGGGGGGAACAAGCCCTACAGGCTTCGACTGCTCAGGCTTTACACAATATGTATTTCAACATTTTGGAGTGAACTTACCAAGGGTTTCGGAGGATCAACAAAATGTAGGAACACTTGTATCTAGAGCTGATCTTAGGCCGGGAGATTTGGTGTTTTTCGGAACTCCTGCTCATCATGTAGGAATATATATTGGGAATGGTAACATGATAAATGCACCCCATACAGGGGCTGTAATTAGAGTTCAAACACTAAATAGTGATTTTACTTATGGACGTAGAGTTACGCGGTAAAAGAGAGTGCTAAAGTAAGTACTATAAGATCCGATATACATAATTAAAGGATAGAATTAAACAGGATATTAATGGAGGGTAGGTTTTATGATACGAGACTTAACAAAGGGCAGTCCAGCTAAAATTATTTTAGTTTTTACACTGCCATTACTTATAGGTAATATTTTTCAGCAATTTTATAGCTTAGCAGATACTCTGATTGTGGGACGTACAATGGGAATTAATGCTCTAGCAACAGTAGGCTGTACAGGGAGCATTATGTTTCTTATACTTGGGTTTTCACAAGGATTAACTGCTGGATTTTCCATAATCACTGCTACGTGCTTTGGAGCTGGAGATAAACAGGGGGTAAGACATAGTTATGTGGCAAGTATTATACTTAGTTTATTAATCACGATGGTGCTTACAATTGTAAGTGTAATATTTGCACGACCAATTTTAGAGATAATGCATACACCACCAGAAATAATAGAAGGTGCTTATAATTTTATAGTTATAATTTTCTGGGGCATTATAGTGTCAATGTTATTTAATTTGTTTTCTAATGTTATGCGAGCTTTGGGAGACAGTCGAACACCACTAATATTTTTAGTTATTGCTAGTATTTTAAATATAATTTTAGATTTTGTATTTATTTTAAGATTTAATATGGGGGTTGCAGGCGCTGCATGGGCAACCACAATATCTCAAGGGATTTCTGCTATATTATGTTTTAGCTATATCATGAGAAGAATGCCTATTTTAAAACTACATAGAAGTGATTGGCATTTGACGAAAAAAATCATATGGGATCATTTAAAAATGGGAATGCCTATGGCATTCCAGAATTCTATTATAGCAATTGGTGCAATAACTATTCAACTTGCACTGAATAATTTAGGTGAAGTATCAGTAGCGGCATACACTGCAGCACAAAAAATTGATACACTAGCAATTCAACCTATGATGTCATTTGGTATTACAATGGCCACATTTGTAGCCCAAAATTATGGTGCAGGCAAAATAGATAGAATCCGTATTGGTATAAAGCAATGTAGTATCATATCAGTGGGTTTTAGTATTATTGTTGGTCTGTTTAATATTTTAGCTGGTCGTTTTATGATATTACTTTTTGTAGGGGACAACCAACCAAAGGTAGTTTCTCTTGCACAAATCTATTTAAACACCAATGGGTCAATGTATTTTGTGTTAGCACTACTTTTTATTTACAGATATAGTCTTCAAGGATTAGGACAGACTCTTGCTCCTACTTTAGCGGGAGTTATGGAATTAATTATGCGAATCTTTGCTGCTATTATTTTATCAAAATACTTAGGTTTTACAGGTGTCTCCCTGGCAAATCCTCTTGCATGGATTGGTTCCTGTATCCCTTTAGGAATTGCTTACTATATAACCCATAAAAAATTGTATGGAATGGATAAACCCATTTGTATAACCGAAAAATAATTTGCATGCCTTTTTAATCCATAATTGTGAATATTAAAGGAGCAAAGAAAAACTTCTAAGTCCAAGATACCAATAGTATCATGGAGTCAGAAGTTAAAGTCATGGTGATATTTCTACAGATTTTTTGCTACAAAACTTTCTGCGGAATTTTTGTTACCCTTGCCATCATAAATAGTCTGTATTGGATATGGGAACAATGGTCTAGTGATGCCTTGTAGCAATCCTTTTGCAGATCCGGAAGCGATAATTTTATCTGGTGCCTTTCCTTTCTCTACCCAATCGGTAATTGCTGTAAGCATATCAAATTGATCAGTGGAAGGACCACCATTAACATGAGCCATACTTGGAACTAAGAATAGTCTAGCAAATTCTTCAGTAGCTTTTAAGCCACCGTTTTTATCTGTCAATTTGTCGTAATAACTTATAGTATCATATGCAGAAAATACAGGGTCAGCCATGCCATGATAAAGAATAATCTTACCATTATGTTTTTTGAATGTATCATAGTTTGTAGATAAAGAGTTCTGGTAAGATGCTGCTAACACAGTCTTTGATGGATCGGTATCAAAATTATAATCCAAAACCCATTTCAACTGATTAGCTGGGTCATAATTAGCAGCTACAGGAGTAGTGAAAACACGGGCCATAGATTCTACACCTAAAGTAATATTACGAGGCAATACCTCGTCAGTGCCAAGAGTCCAATCTCTCCACGCAGCATCTGATATACCTGGATCCCAAGCCCAATTTGAATACAATGGTTTACCTTTACCATTCTTAGGCCCTTCAAACAGCTTCTTTAAAGCTTCAATTTGTTCGTCAGTTAACCCGTCTGAATTAGCAGTTTTTTTGGGAAGAGTTGACGGATCAAACTTTCTAGCAGCATTAATATCAAAAACTAAACCATCTACTACACCATCTGCATCATCAAACTGCTTAATAATAGTAGTAGACACCAATTTCATATCAGCATCTGTAAATGCAGTATTCAACATTGGGTTGCCATTTGAATCTTTTTTAGCAATTTCAGCAAATATTTGAATAGCCCACATTTCAGAAATAGCTGCATTTGTTAGATTTAACGCCGGTGCACCAACTACTATACCATCAAAATAATCGCCAAAGCGCTGAGCAGCAACTAATCCCTGTCGTCCACCATTTGATCCACCAACAAAGTAGGAATATTTTTCATGTCTTCCATAATATTCATTAATAATAAACTTGGCAGTAACGGTTACTTGATCAATGGCATTGTAAGCATAATCAAGTCTAGCCTGTTGATCATAGCCAAATTCACAATTGAGACCTTGATGACCAGCATCAGTGGCGACTGTTGCAAAGCCTCTAGCCAAAGCGGGCATAGTGCCTGTATGCCTTAAGCCTACTGGAACTTTGATAACACCATCAGAGCCACCACCTCCCTCAAAAAAGAAACATTCATTCCATTCTGTAGGAAGGCGTAATTCAAATCCAATATAATATTCTGCTGTGCCTGTAGGACCTTCACCAGTACGTTGGTTGATCTTTCCCTCTACTTTACAGTAATCTGGTAAGGATACTTCCACACAATTAACGGTAACGTTGTCCCCACTTACTATTTTGGTACTAGTAATGATAGTATTCGTAGTAAATTTGAAACCCGCAACAGCTTTAGGTAACACAATGGGACTAATCCTAACAGAATCACTGATTTCATACTTTTGATTTGTATATTCCATAATTAAGCTCCTTTCAACCTATTATCAATATTCATCTGTTGTCTTTTAAATTGTCTATATTTTCACCGATTTGTAAAAAGACCTCATTAAATATTTTTTGATAGAATTCCTTCATCATGGCAAATAGCAGTTGACAAGAATGTTGCTAAAAGTCAGTTTAAAATAACTTATCCCATTATAACACCTTTTTATTTAGAAAATAAGTTTATGGATATTTGAATAACAGAATATTGTATCGGTATTGTTAAAATTAAGATTTTTGATAGGAAACGTACAATATGTGATGTTTTGAGATATGAAAATAACACAAATATTTTATTTCTAAAAATTAATTAAAATTGAATTTAAATGGGAATAAATGTACAAATTAATACAAATATAATACTTGCTTTTACAAAATTGCAACCGTTTTACATAATAGTAAAAAACATATGGGTTAAGAATATAATTTAACACTCGATAGAATAAAGGAGAATGAAATTATATTACAACACAGTGCTATATAATCATGTAGAATTAAATATAAAAAAAGTTAGTAGGGGGAATTAAAAATGTTAAAGAAAATGAAAATATCACAAAAACTATTTGCAACTAGTATAATAAGTGCTGTATTTCTAATTAGTGTTGGTGTCCTTGGTCTTAGGAGCATGAGCACTATTAATAACAATGGTAATTTTATTTACGAAAATGGATTGATCAGGCTAGAGAAGATATATACAATCCAAGGTAACAGCTACAAAGAAAAGATAGATTTAGAACATGTGCTTAATGTTAAGTTTAAAAATGAAATGGATTTAATGAAAGAAGACATGAGTAAAATTTCAATTGAAAATACTAAACTCTTTACTGAGTATGAGAAGATACCGTTTGCTAATGACAAGGAGAAGCAAAACTATAACAAATTGAAAGCTTCATTACCAGCATACTATGAGTCATTAAATAAGGTAGTAAGTTTAGCCGAAAGTGGTAACTACGCAGAAGGTACAAGAGTTTACAAAGAAGAGTATGGTCTACTTAGAAAACCTTTAAAAGAAGGTTTATCAGCAATAATAAAAGAGAATACAATCTCAGCTGAAAGAAAATGGAATATAAATAAGTCTGTATTTAGTAATTCTTTTAGATTGTTAAATGTGATAATGATAGTAGGGGTAATAATAAGTTTCGCATTAGGTATAATTTTGGCAATATGGCTCGTAAAGAGAATAAATGTTGTTGTGAAGTTTGCGGATAATCTAAAAAATGGAGATTTAACACAACAAATGAAGGTTACTGGAGATGATGAATTAGGGGAAATGTCTACTTCTTTAAATGAAGCTGGAGAAAATATAAAAATATTAATTACACAAATAATGACGGATGCTTCTAATATCAGTGCTACTAGTGAGGAACTATCTGCAACTACAGAAGAGATATCATCGAAGATGGAAATTGTTAAGGAATCTATAATGCAGATTTCAAGTGGGTCACAGCAACTAAGTGCTACTACAGAAGAAGTAAATGCGACAGCAGAAAATATTTCGCAAAATGCATTACAAGTAGCAAAAAAGGCAAGCGATGGGACTAAGTCTGCAAAGGAAATAGAGAAAAGGGCTGCTGAAATTAAAGTAAGTGCAAATGAAAGTTATAAAATAGCTAATGAGGTATATGATATTAAGCAACAAAACATAATCAAAGCAATAGAGGAAGGTAATGTTGTTCAAGAGGTAAAGATAATGGCAGAAGCAATAGGAGATATTGCGGCTCAAACTAATCTTCTTGCTCTAAATGCAGCTATAGAAGCGGCTAGGGCTGGGGAACAAGGTAAAGGATTTGCAGTTGTAGCTGACGAAGTTAGAACGCTTGCAGAGCAATCAACCGAAACTGTTAAAAATATCCAAGAAGTAACAGAGCGGGTAGAAAAGGCTTTTCAAAATCTTTCGGGCAATGCAAATGAGGTACTTGAATATATTGAAACTCAAGTTAAACCAGATTATGAAATGTTAATAAATGTTGGTAAGCAGTATGGAGAAGATGCTTCTTTCTATAATGGGTTATCTACAGATATTATGACCTCAATGGATGATGTAACAGAAACCATTTCAGAAGTTAAAAATGCAATTGAAAATGTATCCTCAATTGCGCAGGAATCGTCAGCTAGTTCACAGGAAATACTAGGGAGTATAAGTGAAACTAATTCAGCAATTCACGAGGTTGCTCAGGCTGCTCAGAGCCAAGCTGAACTTGCTGAAAAACTTAATGAAATGATTCAAAAATTTAAAATATAATCTAGATTGTACATAATATATTTTGTCTCAAAATAGAGAGTAATTTCTATTTTGAGGCAATTTTTTTGATTGGGGTTATTTTAGCAGCAATACTAAACAATTAGGGTATAATATATTTATTGAGGCTCGGAATAATTATTTGTTTATAAAAAATAGAAGGAGGCAAATATATGTTTATTAAAGTAGAAAATTTAAAAAAGAGTTATACGACTGGAGAGATAAGAACTGAGGTGTTAAAGGGTGTAGGAATGGTTCTGGATACTGGAGAGATTGGTGTAATACTCGGGCCATCTGGTTCTGGTAAATCAACTTTACTTAATATCATAGGTGGAATAGATAGATGTGATTCTGGCCTAGTAAAGGTGGAGAATACAGTAGTTACAAAGCTCTCGGATAATAAACTTACAGACTACAGACGGGATAAGATAGGCTTTATATTTCAATTTTATAATCTTATACCTAACCTAACAGTAGGCGAAAATATTGAAGTAGTTTCAAACATTAGTAGGTCTCCAATTGAAATTGATGAGGTACTAAGTTCAGTTGGAATGCTGGATAAAAAGTATAGATTCCCAAAGGAATTGAGTGGTGGAGAGCAGCAGAGGGTCTCAATAGCAAGAGCGGTAGTTAAAAATCCTAAGCTTTTATTATGTGATGAGCCTACAGGAGCCCTAGACTTTATAACTTCAAGAGAAATATTAAAACTTTTGCAAAAAATTAATAAGGACTTTGGAACAACCATACTTATGATAACTCATAATACAGCTATAAGTGCAATGGCGAATAGGGTTTACAAAGTACGTGGCGGGGAAATCGTAGAGTGCCAAATCAATGAAACTACAATGCCTGCAGAAAGGATTGAGTGGTAATGGTTATTAATAAAAAAATAAAGAGAACCATGATGGAGAATAAGTCACAATATTTTGGATCCTTAGCACTCATTATTATAAGTTGTCTTTTATTTACCATGTTTAAATTACTATCAGGTAACCTAACAAATATAACTTCATCTTTTGGAAAAAATTACAAACAAGAAGATTCAAGCTTTATGGCGGATAAGAAACTAAGTAATATATCAGAAATAGAATCAAAATTTAACATGAAAATGGAAGAGGGTAACACCTTTGATTATCCGGTTACTAAGGACAAAGTAATAAGAATATTTTCGCAAAATACAAAGGTAAATATACCTGCAATAATAAAAGGTAAAGCCTTAAGTGGCAATGATATTCTCATTGACCCAGCCTATGCAAAAGCAAATAAGTTAGAAGTCGGAGATAGTTTCAAAGTTTATGATAAGAGTTTTAAGATAGCTGGTTTTATGTCGCTTCCGAGTTATATATATCCACTTAAAGAAGCCAGTGACATATTAACTGATCCTAATAACTTTGGAATTGCAGTAATGACAAAAGTAGATTTAAGTGTTATGAAAAAAGGAAATGTTTTTTATTCGATTAGGTTTAATGGGGATAGAAGAGATATAGAAAAAAGAACAACTGCGTTTAAAGATTATTTGAATAATGAAGATATTACAATTATTAGCTGGATGGATGCTTGGGTAAATTCAAGAATAACCTTTGTAACAACAAAGATAAGTGGTATTAATCAGATAAGTTCTTCTATGCCTGTGGCTATACTTTTACTTACATGCATATTAACGGGAATTGTTATGTGGAGAATGATTAAGAGAGAAGCTGTAATCATTGGAACCCTTTATGCCTTTGGTTACAAGAAAAAGCAAATTCAAAATCACTATTTAAGATATCCCATAATAATTGCTTTAACTGGAGGAATAATTGGGACTATACTTGGTATCCTTGCTTTAAGGCCTATGATAAATGTTATGGTATCATATTTTAATATGCCGGTTGGTACTGTAAACTTTGATATAAAGTATTTGCTTACAAGTATACTTATGCCTGTTGTTTTTCTAAGCGCTGCAGGATATCTTGTGGTTAACAAATCGCTTAAGAGTTCTCCACTAGAACTTATGCGCGGTGGGAAACAAAATAATAAGGTTGGATTTATAGAGAAAAATTTAAAGCTAGATAAACTAAGATTTTCTACCAAGTTTAAGGTAAGAGAGCAGCTTAGAAGTATACCAAGGAGTGTATTTCTATTACTTGGAGTTTCACTTGCAACTGTATTACTACTCTTTGGATTCGCTGCAAAGAGTTCCTTAGAGAGTTTAATGAAGGATGGTTTTGATGCATCCTTTAAATATAACTATAGCTATGTTTTTAATTCTATTAAGAAGGGTGATACAACGGGTGGCGAGGCTTTTTCGGAGTCGCCATTCACACTAAAGTCAGATAGTAAAATCAATATAGTAGCATATGGAGTAAGTCCAAGTTCAAAATATGTTGTCTTTAAAGATAAGTCAGGTAAAATATTAAGTACAGATAAAAGTATTATTACTAGTTCACTTGCAGACAAACTTAAGGTGAATCCTGGTGATACTATTAAAGTTATTAATACACTTGATTCTAAGTTGTACAGCATTACTGTGGATAGCATTGCTAAGTCTTATGTTGGAAACTACATTTATATCCCAATGCCAAAGTTTAATAAAATGATGAGTTATCCATCTGGTAGTTATATGGGACTATGGAGTAATTCAAAACTTAGTATTCCAGAAAACCAATTGTTAACTACTGTAACTAAAGCCGATATAAAAAATGCCTTTAATGCAATGACAGCGCCAATCCAAACAATGGTAGGCACTATGGCCTTTATGTCCTTTCTTATTGGACTCATAGTCATATATGTTGTAACTTCGATGATTATAGACGAGAATAAGGAAAATATATCTCTTATGAAAGTTCTAGGATATAGGAAGAAAGAAGTATATTCAATGATTTTGAATAGCTCAGCTTTTTTAGTAATACTAGGTTATATTTTAGGAGTACCAATCCTTCTAGCATTATTAGGGGCAATGTTTAAATCTTTAACTAAGGAGATGAGCCTTTCACTTCCAGTAACAATAAGTTATAGTTACGTCATTATTGGGTTTGTGATTATCTATATAACTTATGAATTATCAAAGGCTTTAAGCAAGAAAAAGCTTAACAAGATTTCTATGACAGAGGTTTTAAAATCTAGATTAGAGTAATAAATTTGAAATGGGATTTATTAATATTGTATTTACATTTATATGTTAAGATAGAAATAGAGTTAAAAAAAAACAAGTTTAAACTGGAATAGACTTTAAATCAGTGGGGTGATTTTATGCAAAATTTAAAAGAGAAAGAGGCATTTGTAATAAGAATTTTGGTGATCCTGATTGGATCTTTAATTTCTGCTATATCGGTTAATTGTTTTTTAGTACCACATCATTTATTGTCTGCAGGAATTACAGGTATCGCACTTGTATTAAAGTATTGTATTAATACTCTGTTGGAGCAGTATTGCTTTTATTAAACATACCAATTTTTATAATTGGAATAAAGGAAATAGACAAGGATTTTATAATTTATAGTTTGCTAGGGACGGTAGCAGTGTCAGTATTTTTAAGTATCACTACTCCAATAGTTCCATATATTCAGATTCACGATATTATGCTTTCTTGCATAGCTGGTGGAGTGCTGAACGGTATAGGTTGTGGTTTTGCATTTAGGAGTAGGGCGTCACAAGGTGGAACGGATATTATTGCAACAATCTTGAAAAGGAGAACTGGGCAAGAAATAGCCTTACTTTCTATGGGTATTAATGTAGTTATTATTGGAGTTGGTGTATTAATTATTGGGGCTGGATTAGAACTCATTATATATACATTAATTAGTATGTATATATCTACAGTTGTTATACAAAAGATTATTGATGGATTAGATCATAAAAAATTGCTTTGGATAATAACAGATAAAGAAGTAGAAGTATCCCGTGCGTTAATGACTGCGCTTGGTAGAGGGGTAACTCTTATAAATGCAGAAGGAGCCTACACCGGAGTAAAGAAAAATAGTAAATATCTATATTACTTTAACTCAAATAGCTAAAGCTAAAATGATTATACAAGATATAGATAGTTCGGCATTTATTACAATATCAAATATATCGGAAATAAATGGTGGAGGATTTAAAAAATCAGTTCTGTAAGCTACCATCATAAATGATGAACTATAAAGCAAGTCCCCCCCATATCTAATGATATGGGGGGGGACTTGCTACGCAATAAATTAAGTATATAGTATGTTCAATATCATCACTGGTAAATAATACATATTTTTCTGTTTATGCTCGTAATCTTATCTTTCATGCAAAACACATATAACTAATTGTCTATTCATGCTATTTTGTATATAGATTTAAAAAAAATAAAAATAGGGTGGATTACTAATGAATAAAAAAATTGTATTCTTAAGAAATTTTAATTATACGTTGTTCTACAATTTAATGTAATATATGCTACTATACCCTATATATGCATAAATTTATAACTAAGAGTATAGTTTAATTGTTCTTAAACCAAAGCAAGCTGCAGAATTAAAAAAGGTTATAAAATGTTTATAGCTATAAAAGTTGTCATATATTGGGGGACCTTAAAAAATGAAAAAATTATTAACAACTACATTTATCATATTATTTTTTATTTTATTACTATCTAGTCATAATTCATATGCTTTTGAATCGATTAACAATCAAATAGTTAGTCCAAATAAAATATGGAATATCCAGTTTAATAAAGAGATTAACTTTGATGCTGTTACGCAAAAATCTATAACTGTAGTAGATAGTTTAGGAGATTCAATAGCTGTGAAATCAGAGCTCGGAACCGATATGAAATCTATTCTAATTAAACCACCAGTAAAAGGATATACTTTGGGAGCATCATATACTTTGAAAATGAATACAGATATTTATTCAAAAGATAATACAAAGATTCTAAATCCTGTGAAAATGGATTTTAAAATTAATAATAATGAACTTGTAGAAAATAATAAAAATATTAAGACTATTTTAAATGATGACTGTAGCAGTCTAACTAATGGTGGATGGAATAAAAGTCTTGGATATACTGCTGACTCATTTATAGCAGATAGTAGTGAGAGTGAAAAATATGACGCTCATGTTCCATATAGTCAATACTTTTTTTATAATAACTCTCAAGATTCAATTTCAAAGATAGATAAAGAAGTGTCAATAGGAGCTGGTCCTTTTAATGTAGAATTTGATGCTAAAATATTAGATTTGCAAACGCCTTCTAAAAATGTAGGTTGGAGAGGTTTTGCAATTGATATAGTTGCTAATAATAAAAGGTACCATTTTAGTTTAAATAGCAAAGACCTAAACAACAAAATTAAAATAAACTTAATGAATAATGATTCGGGAATAAATCCTTTTCAAACAGTTAGTGCCTCTTTGCCAAGTGATAACAATACTCATAGATGGTCTATCAAAAATGATGGAAATAACGCTATTGCAATATTACTAGACGGAAAAATTATAGCAAATTTCAATGATCCACAATTATCAGCTGCTGGACTTAGTGATAGGGTTATTCTCTATAATGATATGACTGACTCACTTACTGGCATCAATAGCGTATATGTTGAAAATTTTGCAATAGTAAAAGCCTTATCAATAAAAAATTCTACTATTATAACTGATGAAAGGAACCAAAAGATAAATATTTCGATAGATATGGCTATTGAAGATGAAAAGCTCATAACAAATAAAGAGTATAACATTAAAGCATATTTGTACAAAAATGATAAAATTATAGCGGAGTCTACAACTTCACTTGATAAAAAAGCCATTTTATGTACACTTAGCAATGTAACCCAATCCGGAGAGATGAAGCTTGTATTGGAGCTTGTTACGGGTAATCAGGAAATTGAAGAAGCAACTAAAAATATAAACATGAATATTGCAACTGTTAGTTTAAATCCAGGTCAAACTATAACCTCTAGTCCTGGAAGTGTGTATTTATATACTCAAATGGATAAAATGGTAGCTGACGGTCAGCATGATGTTGTAGATAGCGGATGGAAATTAGGATCCTACGTAGATTCTACAAGTATTAAAAATGGATCTATAATTGAAAATGGAGAAAATGCTTTATCAATAAAGATGCCGGTAAAACTAAATGGTTGGTTTAGGGTTTATGTAGGATATGTGACTGGCACGGAGAGTTTTAAAATAGGTGAAACAAATAACTCTTCACCACAACAAGTAGATGGAGAAATTTCACTTACATCTAATGAGGTATATGGTGATCAATGGATTAATGAAAAATCTACCATAATATCTAATTTTAACAATACATCAATTAAAGTAAATCCAATTAGATCTCGAAAGGCAAGAATTGCTTATATTAAGCTAATAGGATTAACTGATGATCAGGTGGAGTTATATCAAAAACAAAATGATAATAAAAAATCAGTCATTTATGATAATGATGGATATTCTGATTTCTTCTCAGGATATTATCCAGATGTTGAATCACTTCAGAGAAATGCTGTAGATAAACTTGCAGGTAAAAATGTTGGAGAATTAAATTGGTGTTTAGGAACCACAGGCGTGTTAAATTATAACAGTAAATATGCAGGAAATGCATTTGATGGTATGGGAGAGTTTGATTCAGAACTTAGAAATGGAGATAGATTAGCAAAAAGTCAAATATTAAATATCTTATCCACTGGGAAATCTCCATTAGAAATTGTGACGAATAGAGGGTTATATAAGGGAATTAAAGTTAATGCCTCACTTAGAATGGATGCATTTTATAATCCAACTATTGGCGGATATCTAAATGGTGCTATATATGAGAAATATAAACAATACTCTCAAACGGGAGGGAGGTCTCTAAGCTACTTCTATCCAGAGGTTAGAGAATATATTAAAAACATACTTTTAGAAGCCGCATCTTATAATAACGTGGCTGGAATAACATTAGATTTTTGTAGGTATCCAGTTGTGTTTGGAAGAGAAACTCCAACTGATCAAAAAATATTTATTATGAATGAATTTATACGAACTTTGCGTAATGAGCTACCGAAAAATAAAACTATTACTGTAAGGGTCCCATGGGATAATCCACTTCAATATGGTTTTGATCTTAATACTTGGATTAAAGAAGGTTTAATTGATACATTGGTACCATCAAGTATAGGTAATGAACAGTTTTTTAACGTTAAACCTTATGTAGCTATGGTTAAGGATACAAGTGTAAAATTGTATATTGGTATTTCTGGAGATGTTAGTGGACATGACCTAACAAAAAAAGAAGAAGAACTTATAAAGCGAGGGTTATACATACATACTAATGTATCTCTAGATATTCAGCAATATTTATTACGTGCTTATGATATATATGAAGCCGGGGCTGATGGAATATTTTTATTTAATTCTAGTTCTAAAATATATATGAACTCTGGTTCCCCAATTGAATCCACCTTTCTGGGTGAGAAAGCTCTAATTGAAAAATGGCATGAATTTGATTACATATCAGGACTTATGGTAAATAAAATTAATATTACGAAACCTGCGCTTTAAAAAAGTTATCATAATTAGGCGGTTGTCTCAAAATGATTTTTTAATCATTTTGAGACAACCCCTTGTGACGACAGATAAGAAAGTGGTGAATTAATTAATCAATCGTTCCTACACTCATTTTTGTTACCAATATTATTGGCCATATACTTTTGCGTCCATGGACAATTCACTAAACATTTTAAGCAACCATCACAGTGGTAAACATTAACTATAAAATCCTTATTCATACCTGGTTTCCATGTAGAACCATGGATAGCACCCGTAGGACATATAGGTATTACACAAGTTTATATATTTTAGAATCGCGTATTTTTGATATAAGTTAATAATAGGTATACTTTTAGCTATTTGATTCATAATATAGAAATAATGTTTTGCTTAATTAATAAAAGATATGAACTAATGTATATGAAATTTATGGGTATAATGTTATAATTATATAAAGCTATGATGGAAAGAGTAGTAAGCATATGTAACTACAGAGAGCAGGGTTAGGTGAAAACCTGTGTTACTAAAACTTATGAACATGGTTCCAGAGCAGATTATCTGAAAATAAGTAAGATAATACGTAAGCATACGTTACAATGCAAGGTGATGATAGTCACCTGAAAAGATTTTTACTGTGAAGTAAAAATAAAGTAGAGTGGTACAACGTTCAATACGTCTCTATATGGATTTAGATCCATATAGGGGCTTTTTTTTGTTAAATTAAAGGGGGTATTAGTAATGAATGTATTAATTGGTGGAGCATGGCCATATGCGAATGGTTCAATGCACATAGGGCACATTGCAGCGTTATTACCAGGTGATGTGCTTGCAAGGTATAGGGGATTCTGTTATTTATGTTTCAGGCAGTGATTGTCATGGTACTCCAATTTCAATCAGGGCAAAGGATGAAGGAATATCGCCACAAGAAGTTGCAGATAAATATCACAATGAATTTTGTAGATGTTTTGATTCATTGGGCTTTTCGTATGACTATTATACAAAAACTACAACAGAATATCACAAAAATTTTGTTGAAGATTTTATTAGAAAATTATTTGATAATGGTTCACTTTATGAAAAGGAAACCCTACAAGTTTATTGTGAAAAATGTGGCAAATTTTTACCAGATAGATATGTTGATGGAATATGCCCAATTTGTGGTAGTGATGCCAGAGGAGATCAATGTGATAATTGTGGAAGTTTATTAGAACCCGAGATGTTGAAAGAAATGAGATGTTCTCTATGTAACTCACAGCCTATTTTAAAACCTTCTACCCAATTATATATTAATATAATTAGGTTGAAAAAGGAATTAACTGAGTATGTTTATTGTCATAAAGATTGGCGTACAAATGCTCAAAATTTATCGAGACGATATATTGAAGAGGGGTTACAAGATAGAGCTATTACTCGTGATTTGGATTGGGGAACTGATGTACCAGTGGCAGGATATAAAAATAAAAAGATATATGTATGGATTGATGCTGTATTAGGTTATCTTTCAGCCTGTAAAAAGTTTTGCGAAAATAGACAAATTGATTTTACTGAATTTTGGAATAGTAGTCAGCATTATTATGTACACGGAAAAGATAACATACCATTTCATACAATTATATTGCCATCACTTTTATTATCTTACGGAAACTTGCATTTACCAGATAAAATAATTTCTAGCGAATATGTTACCCTCGAAGGTAAAAAAATATCAACTAGTAAAAATTGGGCTGTATGGATAGGTTATTTAATAGAAAAATATGATCCGGATTTAATTAGATATTTTTTTATTACAAATGGGCCTGAAAAGAGGGATACAAATTTTTCATGGCTTGAGTTTATAAATAGTAATAACGGAGAACTTCTAGGCGCTTATGGCAATTTTGTTAATAGAACGCTTGTGTTTATAAATAAGTATTTTGATAATAAAATTCCAAATGGTATAATTGATGTAGAGTTAAAAGAAAAGACGAATCAGCTATTTGTAAGTGCTGGTGACAAGATTGAAAAAGGAAACTTTAAGGACTCATTAGACGAGATATTTGAATTTGTTCGAAGTTCAAATAAATATTATGATACAGAGAAGCCATGGGTGACCAGAGTAACAGATCCAGAAAAATGTAATTCTACTATTTTTAACTGTGTTCAAATTATTGCTAATTTATCGGTACTTCTGAATCCATTTCTACCTTTCTCATCATCAAAAATTCAAAATTGGCTTAGTATATCATCTATATCAGCTAATTGGTGTCTTAAATTTGTAGAAAGTGGACTTGTAATTCCTACTGTAGATATTTTATTTAAACGTATTGATAAAAAAGTTATTGATGAAGAGATAAAAAACCTTTCGAATTTTGTCTAAATTAATTAAGCAAGTACCCCATATCATTAGATATGGGGTACTTGTAACGAAACAAAAGAAAAGTCCCAAATAAAACTTAATGTTCAAAGCTTGTCTTAAGGCTTATAGTTTCAGTTGATATAACCTTTATATCCGTAATAAAAGGTACAAGTTTTACCATGTCTTTTAATCCTTTTGTATTAACGATTATTACTCCAGTAATAGCAATTGCTTTATCGGGTTTTATCTCTTTATTTACAGTAACCATCATTTCCTTGCTTAAAATCCTATTTTTTAATGTTTCATTAACTAAGGGTTGAACGGACTGTATAAAAATAGTCTTATCACTTTTGTTAGTTAGGTTAATTGAATAATCAAGCTTATCTCCTCCTAATCCAATAGACGAATAAATGCTTACGAGCCTACTCGTTGTATGATTTTGAAGCGCCTTTGTATGATTTTGAACCGTTATGATGTTAATAACTCCTACAAAGAGTACCAAAACACATAAAATAGAAGTTACTATTGTTAATTTTTTTGACATATCGAATTCACCTCCAAAAATTATGAGTCGCACCGTAATATTATACAAATTCGTTATAAGAGATATAGTTAACTATAACATAATTGCTGCAAATTGAATATATTTACAATTATTTCGAATGAGTAATAGGCCTAATCTGAAAGTAACTTAATTGGTATTGTGTTACTTTCATTAGCGTTTTGTATAATTAAAATGTCACAGCCTATAATTTATTTGATTACTAAATTCATTTTATAACAAGTAATTATAAATTATGTTGAATATTTACTAAAAAAGGTATAAAATACAATTATAAAAAACCTTTTCTATAGTATTAGAATACTAAAACTAATACAGTTGATTATGATATAAAAAAAATTTATATTTATAGAAAACGTTTAAATATAATTTGAAAATGATAAAGTAATATAAAACTAGGGTGGGAATATTAATGCCAACGCTAAATAATACAATTGAGATACTTAATTCTAAGTCTAATAAGGTCTTGTTTGGAGATTTGTATGGACAAGAGGAAGAAATTATAGTTAAACAGATTCTTAGGTATACTAGTTTAGTTAAAGAATATGATAAAAAATTTAAAACAAACGATATTTATATTTTTAGCTCACCAGGGCGTGCAGAAATAAATGGAAACCATACGGATCATAACTTAGGTAAGGTGATTGCTGCTAGTATTAATTTGGACTGCGTTGGAGTTACAGAAGTGACAGATAATAATAAGATAAGTATAAAAAGCTTAACCTATAATAAAGATTTCGTTATTGATTTAGATAACTTAGAGAGTTCTGAAAAGGATACTGAAGCAGCATTATTAGTTAAAGGGGTTTTAGAAGGCGTAAAAAAATATGTGGCTGTAAACATAAACGGTTTATTAGTATGAGTGAGTTTATAATTGGGGTTGATTTAGGTGGAACTAACATTAATGTTGCATTATTTAATTTGGATTTAAAATTGATCGTTGAAGTACGTAAGTCAACAGAAGCACAAAACGGACCTGCATATGTTTTAAACAAAATTATACGCATAGTTGAAGATATGATGGGAAATCTTAATATTGCGCAGAAGTCAATCTATTGTATGGGAATGGGTATTCCAGGACTATTAGATCCATACGAGGGTAAATCATTTTTTTCACCAAACTTTCCAGGTTGGGAAAACATACATGTTGTTAACGAGATGAAAAAGAAATTCCACTTTCCAGTATTTATCTATAATGATGTATCCTGTCTTTTATAACTGGTATTCCTAAAGGTCGCATTTTACCGTTTTTCTTAGGTATGTATACTCTCTTTACTGGCTTTGGTCTAACATATTTAATGTTATATCTCTTGAGAATGTTGTATAAGTTAAACCTCTCACTTGCTGTGATAGCAATTTGACCGTCAACACCAGCCGTTTTTTTACCTTTATTAATTTGTGTAACTCTTTTTATTGAAAGTAGCAAATTAGCATTACTTTTAATCATTAGCCTTTGAAGCTTTCTTACTTTTCTTTTCTGTCCCAACTGTTCGGCACGAAAAATCCGTTGGCGAAGTTTCTTCACATATTCATATATTTCCTTCCAGTCTATTAATGACCAGCTCTCTATATGTGGAGAAACAGCCGACGTATTAAATTTATTAATAGTTTTCATAACATGTCTCTCCTTAAAAAGATTCCTCTTTACGTTTTCTTTCGTGTTGATGACCATGTGGAAGTCTGCCCTCTTTCGAGTGAGTTATTAAACTCTATCCAGTGGGTTATCTTTTTCCCTGAACTTTCGTCCTACTGGTATTCGCTTTCTCCACTATCCCTTACCCTCTGGTATTGTAGCTTTCTTTCGATTGCCCTACCTCTATCGAGGAACTTAAAGGGTTTACCAAGTTCCGCTAATAGTAGATTCAAATGGGGAAGCACCCTTCTTTACTCCGATGGATATATGGGTTACTGTACGATTGGAATTCGATTCAATCTTTCCTATCCACATTAAGCTTGTTATACCGCAGTACGCTTATCTTCATTAACGAAGATTACAAAGGTTCAACTTTCGTTTATACTTTCCATTTTTCCCCTAACCAAGTATTGCTTCTGCGTAAAGCAATAGCCTTAGGTATTTAACTCTAATGCAACCTACAAACCAATTACTCGGAGTGCAGTTTCAAGCGGGGATACGCTTAGTAACTAACGCAGTTTCTTACGAAACACTCCTATTTAGCGACCTCTTGTCGCACCAAAATATATGAATACTACGAATTATATGTATGTTTAGTCATGTGAAGTACTTAATGCATAAGAAAATCCAATTGACTTTCTGGTATACCTATTGATAAACCATAATCTACTGCTGGTTTCCATGTAGCTTTATCATCATAATTAAAAATAAATTTTTTGCCCTTAAATATAGCAATTATTTGCCTATCTTTTAAAAAGTGCATATACCATTTGTCTTTAATGCACTCTGACAATTTTTCAATTTCTTCCTCTGAAACCATAACAGTATAGAGATGCCATCTTTCTAATGGATTTTCATGACCTGATATACATAGACTAATAACTTCTAGTTGGTTAATAATTCTATTATCATTTAGACTCTCTTCAACAATTACACCTTTAAATTCTTTCATAATAATCCTCCGATAAGTATTGATTAGAATATAAGTTATATGCTTTTTATATTTTTATTATGAGGTGTTTTATATCCTCGCATCGAATAAAAGAGTTGCACATTGAACAATGATAATTTTTTGTTAACACTTTAAAAATATCTCCGTCTTCATTAATTTCCTTTTCAAAAGTTGATACTACAGTATCTCTTAATGCTCTACAATGAGGACAAATTTCATTAGCCATTTTAACAACCTCCAATTAATTTTATTTAAAGAGTTCTTTATTAGTTTTACTTTAGATGACAAAAGGATATTTCAAACTAGACCTATTTACAACCGTCTATTTTTTTATAAAAACTCGTAATAATTGAATATCCAAGTATTAATGGGAAGACCCATATAAAGCTTTGATTACTAGTTAATAAAATACCAATAGGATATGCTAATATATTTCGTACTAATTGATTACTACTATAGTATATGAAAACAGCAAGTGAAAAATACAATGAAGGAAGCCCCATTAATAAGAATTTAGGGACATTCATTATCCAGGTTCCTTCTTTTTTTATTTCATGGATTAAATGTTCTAAACCAAGTAGCAAACCTATTCCTCCATAAAAAATAATCATTAAAATATTTTGAAGATAAGGATGAGTAATATAGGTTTCTTGTGCATTTCTATTAATACCATCAAGAATGTGCTGTCCACTAAATACAATAAAAAGTATTATTAGGATTATAAAAAAATACTTTAACCAAGATTTATCTTTCATAATATCCCTCCATATTTTAAAGTTGAATATTCCTATCTTTCGAGGATGATATGAATATTTACTTGATTATACTAATAATACCATAAATTTCAAAACAAAGTACATTTATAATTATTTAAAATGAGTAATAGAGTCAATGTGAATGTAATTCATATCATTACATTTGTGTTATGCACATAAAATGTATTTAAGGATGTCTGCTAAATCGTCTGTATCAACTGAATACAATGCACTCTCTCTAACTTTTGGAGAACTGTTAATAGCGATAGACTTTCCGCAGTATTCAAAAATTGGAATATCTGTTGAACCATCGCCTACAGAAATACATTCATAGGGTTTTATATTGTTATGTTTACAAAAATCTTGCAAACATTCGATTTTTTGTTCAGCCCCAATGTAATCAAGAATTTTTCCAGTAAATATTCCTTCAAGCACTTCATAATCACTACCATAATAATCATCAAACCCCCAAATATCACATACAACTTTGGCTACTTGCTTTGGGCCGACAGTAATAACAATGCATTTAATATCTTGTTCATGTAACGTTTCAACTACACTTTTGATATTTTTTAAAGGTTTTGCTATCTCCAAAAAAGATTGAGCAATTTTACGTTCTTCAAGACCTACAAGTAATTCGGCTCTAAGGTAATCTGCTGACTTGTAGTTAATCAGCCCTTTTTCTTCTTGTTCTTGAATGAAAGAGTGTTCGTTTTCTTTTCCATTTAAAATGCATGGCAACATAACGGAATGTATTTCTCTAATCAGAGTATCGTCTAAGTCAAAACAAACAAGTCTTAATTCCCCCATTCTATAAACTCCTCCACCAAATATAATTTATCTTAACTTTGAATTAAATCTTTATTTAAAATAATAATATATATCCAATTATAACATTATTTACATAAATTAAGTATTTTTATAATTATTTAAAATGAGTAATAGCCTTAATGTGAAAGTAACTCAATTGGTATTGTATTACTTTCAATAGTTTTTTATATAATTAAAATGTCACAGCCTAAAATTTATTTAATTATTAAATTAATTTTATAACAAGTAATTATAAATTTTGTTGAATATTTACTAAAAAAGGTATAAAATACAATTAAAGAAAACCTTTTCTATAATATTGAATGCTAAAATTAATACAGTTGATTATGATATAAAAAAATTTATATTTATAGAAAACGTTTAAATATGGTAAAGTAATATAAAATTAGGGGGGAATATTAATGCCAACGCTAAATAATACAATTGAAATACTTAATTCTAAGTCTACTAAGATCCTGTTTGGAGATTTGTATGGACAAGAGGAAGAAATTATAGTTAAACAAATTCTTAGGTATACTAGTTTAGTTAAAGAATATGATAAGAAATTTAAAACAAACGATATTTATATTTTTAGTTCACCAGGGCGTTCAGAAATAAGTGGAAACCATACAGATCATAACTTAGGTAAGGTGATTGCTGCTAGTATTAACTTGGACTGCATTGGAGTTACAGAAGTGACGGATAATAATAAGATAAGTATAAAAAGCTTAACCTATAATGAAGATTTCGTTATTGATTTAGATAACTTAGAGAGTGCTGAAAAGGATACTGAAGCAACATTATTAGTTAAAGGGGTTTTAGAAGGCGTAAAAAAATATGGATATAAAATAGGAGGATTTAATGTTTGTATAACTAGTGATGTAATATGTGCAGCAGGCGTTAGCTCATCAGCATCCTTTGAAATGTTATTATGTTCAATTATTAATTATTTTTATAACAATAATGAAATGGATATAATTACATGTAGTAAAGTTGGTAAATATGCGGAAAATACAAAGTGGAATAAACAATCTGGGATATTAGACCAATTAGCCTGTGCTCATGGTGGATTAATTACAATAGATTTTAAAGATCCAGAATTTCCTATAATAAAAGATATAGATTACACAACAATAGAGCAGATATATGATTTGGTAATTGTCTCAACTGGTGCAAATCATGCAGATTTGAGTGAAGAATATTCATCAATACCAATAGAAATGAAGGCAGTTGCAAGCAATCTTGGCGCAAGCGTTTTAAGGGATGTCACATTAGAAGATTTGCTTAATAATTTAGACAATCTGAGAGAGGTGGCTGGAGATAGGGCCATTTTAAGATCACTACATTTCTTTGAGGAAAATAAACGTGTTGATAAGCAGGTAGATGCTTTAAATGTGGGTAATTATGGTGACTTTATTAAGCTAGTAAATGAATCAGGCAATTCATCATGGAAATGGCTTCAAAATTGTTATTCAATATCAGCTACTCAATATCAGCTACTCATGAACAGGCACTTACCTTATACCTAGCATTAAGCGAATTATTTATAAAGAAAAATGGTGCTGGTGCATGTAGAGTACATGGGGGTGGATTTGCAGGTGTAATACTGGTTTTATTACCAAAGGGAATTACTAAAGAATATATAACATACATGAGCAAATACAATAATAATGGTATATATAAAGTTAATATAAGAAAATATGGGGCTGTTAACATAAACAGTTTAGTAGCATGAGTGAGTTCATAATTGGGGTTGATTTAGGTGGAACTAACATTAAGGTTGCATTATTTAATTTAGATTTAAAATTGATCGTTGAAGTACGTAAGTCAACAGAAGCGCAAAATGGACCTGCATATGTTTTAAACAAAATCATACACATAGTTGAAGATATGATGGGAAATCTTAATATCACGGAGAAGTTAATCTACTGTATGGGAATGGGTATTCCAGGACTATTGGATCCATACGAGGGTAAATCATTTTTTTCACCAAACTTTCCAGGTTGGGAAAATATACATGTTGTTAACGAGATGAAAAAGAGATTCCACTTTCCAGTATTTATCGATAATGATGTTCGTGTAAATCTATATGGGGAGTGGCTATATGGTGCTGGATTGAATTCAAAGAATCTAATCCTTATTACATTAGGTACTGGTTTAGGGTCAGGAATAGTTATGGATGGTAAAGTTATGTATGGAGAAACAGCGAGTGCAGGAGAAATCGGGCATATGAATATGTATAGAGAAGGACGCCCTTGCAAGTGTGGAAGTTCTGGATGTTTAGGAAGATATGTTTCAGCAGTTGGAATGGTTAATACCTTTATTGAAAAATTAAATAAAGGAAGAAATAGTATAATAGAAGAATGGGTTAATTATGATAATAGCAATATTGAGGCGCATATGATATCTAAGGCATATGATCTGCAGGATAATTTGGCAATTGAAGTAATGCATGAAACTGGACGGATACTTGGTTTTGGCCTGGCAAATGTTATTAATTTATTTAATCCAGAGATTATTATTGTGGGTGGAGGCATGTCTTTAGCCGGGGATAGATTATTAAATACGGTACGTGAAACAATTAATGGCCACGCATTAAAGATATCCAGCAATGCGTGCAGAGTTGTACAAGCTAAATTGGGTGATTGTGCTGGTATGATTGGAGCAGCTGCTTATGCTAGAGATAAGGTTAATAATAAAGAGTAAAGAGTTAAAACCCACATACAGTCCAAAAGATAGCTGAAAATATACTTTTGTCTGCGTTTATTTTAACTTATGGATCTTTTCTTAAAATATTTTCTGCAAGTAAATAACAAGCTCCGTTCTGTTATTTACTTGTAGTTTTTCTAGTATTTTAGACACATAATTTTTCACAGTGCCTTCAGTAACAAATAAAGCTTCACTTATAGATTTGTTGCTTTTCCCATCAATTATATGTTTTGCCACGTCAAACTCACGGGGAGTTAATATTTGTAGCAATTTCTCTTTTTCATCATTTTTCTTTTGGGCAGAATGTTCAATGGGTCTAGAGTTTAAAGCTTTAACAACTTTTCCAGTGACTTTAGGATTTAAAAAGATACTTCCTTCTAAAGCAGCTTTAATAGAATTTATTATTTCCTTTGAACCGGAATCTTTAAGAATGTACCCGTCAGCGCCATATTTTAGTCCCTTAAAAATATAATCGTCTTCGTCGAATGTAGTTAATATAATAACCTTTATAGTTGGGTGATTTTCTTTAACAAATTTTGTTGCCTCTATGCCATCCATAAGGGGCATCCTTATGTCCATTAATATTACTTTTGGAGAGAGTTTTTTTAGTAGCTCAATTAATTGTTTGCCATTATAAGCTTCACCTATACAATTTATTTCCTCGTTCAAACTTAAAATTCTTTTTAAGCCTTCCCGTACAATTTCTTGATCATCTACAATAACTAGATCAATCATCAATTTCACTTCCTATCTATAATTTAAAATACTTTTTTTATCTACAATATATTTTCAGGGATTTTCCCTTCTATTGTAAAGCCAACTAGATCCTCAGACTTAAAGATGATTTCACCATTAAGCAAATGCACTCTTTCTTCCATACCAATAATACCATTAGAACGTATTATTTTTTTGCAACCTACACCATTATTTTCTATTTTGAAAATGATACTATTTGATGATTTACCAATATGAATATTAAAGGATGTAGCATTGCCATGTTTTATCCCGTTAGTAATTGCTTCTCTTAAGGTTTTATAAATACAAGTTTTAATCCCACTACTTACCTTCTCTACGTTTTCATCAAAATCTAAATTAAACTCATATCTATCTGTTTGTTTAAATTTAAGGAAAATTTGATTAATATCCTTTCTTAGGCTAAGGGTACTATTTTCTTTAAGTATACTAACTGCTCCCCTTAAATTTTTCATGCAATCTTTAGAAATAGAATAACAGTCATGCATAGCTATTTTAGCCTTTTCTGGGTTTATAGTAGCAATATTTTCTGCATATTCTAAATTCATACTTAAGGCCACAAGTGAATGACCCATGGAATCGTGAAGCTCTTGGGCAATTCTAGTCCTTTCTTTTGTAATAGTAAGTTCCTCTATTTTTTTTGAATATTGTATTAATGTTAAATTAGTTTTCTCCAGCTCGTCGTTAAGCTTTTCTTTTTTAACTTTTTCCATAATTATATTTTTAATTAAAAAACAAACTATAAGGTTTATAGCATAATTCCGCAATATAATTTCAAAATTATAAAACAAGATGTTTGAATATAATATTGCACTTAAAAAAACAAAGCTAACAAAATTAATAATAAATAAGCTTTTATAAATTTTTTTGATAGGTATAATCAGTTCTACAGTCAAAAGAGAACTGTATGTTATAGTATCAGTTTTAGTTTTATAGGCAAGGTAACATATTATTAGATTGCTTAAAATATAAGAAATATATTTTACAAACTCATTAGAACTTATTCTAATATAATCATTTATAGCTAAAAAAACAATTAAGAATATAGTGATTATTTGAAAGTGACTTTGTAGTGTACTGTTAAAAATCGTTATGATAACAATAATTTGTAAAATTTTCAAGACTAGAAATCTATTTTTTCCAGATAAAAGAAAATCCATAATGCATACCTTCAATCATATTTTTCTTTATTATAGCATAGTTCCATATATCCATAGATAAACTCATGACTAAAGTACTATACCATATGATTACTTTAGTATATATTCAAAGGATCTTATAAAAAGTACAATATGAGTATAGTAACAAATAGGGGGCAAAGAAATGCTTGAATTAATAAATTTAACAAAAAAATATGGTGAATTTACAGCAATTGATAATATTTCTTTTAAAGTAGAACAAGGTGAAATATTTGGGCTTTTGGGACCAAATGGAGCAGGAAAATCTACTATTGTTTCTATGATAAGTACGGTTAGTCCACCTACAAGAGGTGACATAAGAATTGATAATAAATCATTAAGAGAAAAACCTATGGAAATAAAAAAAATAATGGGAATAGTACCTCAGGATATAGCTTTATACGAAGCTTTAAGTGCAAAAGATAATCTAGAGTTCTTTGGATGCCTATATGGCTTAAAAGGAAAAAAATTAAAAGACAGAACGTCTGAGGTGCTAGATATTATAGAACTAAAAGATAAAAAAGACCAAGCAGTTTCGGAATTTTCAGGAGGAATGAAGAGAAGAGTTAATATAGGTATTGCATTAATGAACAACCCAAAGCTTTTAATATTAGATGAACCAACAGTTGGAATAGATCCACAGTCTAGAAATCATATTCTTCAAACAATAAAAAGATTAAATGAAGAGAGTGGTATGACAGTAATTTATACTAGTCATTATATGGAAGAGGTTGAGTATCTTTGCAAAAGAGTTGCTATTGTAGATCATGGAAAGCTAATAGCGCTAGGAACTAAAGAGGAGTTAAAGGAAAAGCTTAAAGTAAAAGATACGTTAACAGTTACTTACAGCAAAGCGGATAAGGATTCTTTAGAAAAAGTTAAAAATATTGTTGGAACAGAAGAAGTTAGAATTAACAAAAATGAAATAGCTATGTTAGTAAATCCAAGTGGAAAAAATATTATAGATATTGTTGAGGATATAAGAAAACTTGGAATAAAATTAACTGGTTTCAAATATGACGAAGTAAACCTAGAAAGTATTTTTCTTCAAGTAACAGGAAAATCTTTAAGAGAATAATAAGGGAGGTGACAAATCTATGAATAAACTAGTACGTTTGTTTTTACTAGATACTAAGCTGTTATTAAAATCTAAGGTATTTTATTTTAAATTGGTATTATTTCCAATTGTACTTGTGTTAATAATTGGATCACTTAATAGTAGCCAAGTTACATTAAAAACATTTAATGTAGGATATTACAGCGAGGATTCATCATTTCAAAGTTTAAATCTTTCCAATACTTTAAGAGATGATGTATTTAAAAGCAAGGATGTAAAGAAAGTAATAAATTTAAAAGTTGTGAAAAGTTATTCGGAAGGTAAAAAATTAGTAAGTAATGGAACTTATGTAGCTTTAGTTTATGTGCCAAAAGATTTTACTAAAAACTATATAAATAATTCTAAGACAAACATTTCTGTAATAGGAGATAACAACAAATCAGATGATGTTTCAATAGTAAAAACCATTTTAAATAGTTTTGATAAAAATATTTCTATAAAGAGAGTTGAGCAAAATGAAGTTATAGAGGATATGGCTTTAAATAAATCAAATGTAAGGTCAGTAGATGTAAATAAGTTAATTAGTGATATACAAAATACAAGTGGTAATTCTTCTGAAATCTCAAAAATAGCTACAAGAAAGAATGCAAAACCTATAGATGTGATGCAATATATGCTTATTGGAATGGTAGTAATGTTCTCCATTCTAACAGCCTTTGAATTAGCACATGGCATAGTTAATGATAAGTTAAATAACACCATGAATAGGATAAAATCCACACCTACAGCAAATTTCCAATATGTGTTTGGTAAAGTAATTGGAGTTGTATTTGCAATAATGGTTCAGATGATCACAGTAATTACAATAGGTGGAATTGTTTTTAGAGAGAGCTTCGGAAATATATTTTACATTTTATTAGTAACAGCAGTTTATGCTTTAACTATTGGACTGATTGTATTTTGTGCTGGGATAACAGCAAAAAATCATATGGAAATTTCAACTTTTGCTACACCAATTTTGTGGGGATTCAGTTTCCTTGGTGGAAGCCTTATAAGTAAAAGTAATTTTCCTAATAACCTCCAAATGATCCAGAAAATAATACCAAACGGAAAAGCAATAAACTGCTATTTAGCAATTTGTGAAGGTAAGGGAATAGGTGATATTTATATGGATCTTTTAGAGCTTTTAGCAATAGCTGCAGTGTTTTTGATAATGGCATTAATACTACTTAATAAAGGGAAAAATAATCTTTTAGTAAAAGATAATACATCTAAAGGATAATTTTGAAAGGAGAGTAAACTATGCAGATATTAATTATGATAAAAAACCAACTAAAACTTCTTTTTAATAATAGAATGTCAATTTTCATCATGATTGCAGCACCGTTATTACTTACCTGGTTATTTTCAATTTCAACTAGCAGTAGTAAAACAAATGTATATTTAGCGGATAATGATAAAAGTAAAGCATCTAAGCAGTTAATAGCTATGATAGAAAAGCACGAAGATTTAAGTGTAACTATACTAGCGGAAAAGGATATAAAAAATAAAATTGATAATGGTGATATTAATAATGGCGCAGTAATAGATGCGGGATTTGAAAGAAGCTTAAAAAATGGCAAAGCATTAAATAATGTTAAGCTTATTGAAAATTATGATAATCCTGATGGACAAAATCTTTCTATCACTATTTTATCTGAAGAAAATGCTTTACAAAAGATTACTACAGATTCAAAAAATATTTCAAATGTTCTTAAGGTTAATAATGATGAAATATCAAAAAAACTTATTAACAAAGTAAACAGTGATAATAGTATATCAAGCTCTTATAGAGAGATAAACACAAGTCAAAAAACAGAAGATAAGACTACTGAAAGATTAATTGGGTTTTTAGTAATGTTTATATGGTTTGTTGTAGTTCAAGGTTTTAGAACTTTAATAGAAGAAAGAGAAAATAACACTTTTAATAGAATAAAAGGGATGCCAACAAGTTACTTGAAATATTTGATAAGCAAAATCATAGCTACTTATATACTAGGGCTTACAGTTATAGCAGCAATACTTTTAGTGGGGAAATATGCTTTAAAGGCAAGTATAGCTAATAATATTTTTCCAGAGGCATCTATATTTGCAATATACCTGTTTGCTGTGGTTGGAATAGTAATGATATTTGTTCCTTTTGTAAAAAAACATCAGACATTTACTATATTGGGGTCAGTACTAATGGTAATAACCGGTATGCTTGGAGGAAGCTTTTTTTCTATGGATGAACTAACAGCCCCAAAAACACTTCAAATTATATCAAGATGCATGCCTGAAAATTGGGGGATAAGGGCACTAAAAGATGTGATTTTTAACAATTCACCACTAAGTTTAGAAATAAACAGTATAGTAATATTACTTTCTATTGGCATATTAGGGCTATTAGTATCAACAATATTAACAAATATTAATATGAAAGCTGAAAAAAGCTTTTTAAAATAACAAAAACAGGAGTGATTACTATGAATCTAAAATTGATAATGTTGATAGCAGCAGTGATTTTAGGAATAATATTGAATGTTTTTATAGGAAAAGCAGCAGTGTTTCTATTTAAAAAAGATGGTACTTTATCAAGATTGCCTATAAGGGTTGTTGGAATAATGCTAATCATTAATGGTATACCAGCAATATTTGATATTTTGAAATAATTTGTCTTTGAGAGCAATAAGTTACAGAAAAACACAAATATATTCGAGTGTGGCGAATTAATTAATCAACCGTTCCTACACTCATTTTGTTTATCAATATTATTGTCCATATATTTTTGCGTCCATGGACAATTAACTAAACATTTTAAGCAACCAACACAGTGGTAGACATTAACTATAAAATCCCTATTCATACCTGGTTTCCATGTAGAACCATGGATAGCTCCCGTAGGACATATATCCTTACATACAGTACATTCCTCACATTTAGGCATTATTATTGAATGATTTTCAATAGGTAACGGTGCATTTGTCAAAACGGTACACATACACAACGCACTTCCGTATTCTTTGGTAACTAATAAATTACTTTTCCCAATCCAGCCTAATCCAGCCAATATGGCAATCTTTTTATGTGGAAGAGGTGTGGTTTTCGTAGTTTCATTATAAAAGCCATGTATTAGATTTTTTTCTGATTGTGCAAAGGCTTTATATCCTTTTGTAATAATAAAATCAGCCGTCCATTCTGCAAGTTCATTAACAAGGTGTTCCTTTTCTCCGAACTCGGAATGATCTGCTATGTTTCTTTTTGATAGGCGAAAAATATAACCTTCGCTTAGAACTATTCCTATCAAAATAGCAGCGCTGTAACCTCTATTTTCTTTTACCGAGAGCATTGATATATCAACTGTCTTGATAAAATTAACACCACGATGATTTAAGGCAGAAATTAACTCACTCATTATATGCTCCTCCTAATTTAATATCTTTTCTACTTAAATTGTACCATTCGCGTATATAAAGCTAAACCTTAAAGACAGTTAATAAAAAAAGATGAGCCAATACAGTAAGAAAACGGATAGAGATCCCCGCTACACATTCCTTTTTATTGCTTGGTTTTCTCGGAATATAGTTAAACTCACTATCTAGATATCCTGTGCCTTCTCAATCCAATCATCAGTATTAGGATATATAAGCAAATTCAACAGGTTTGCGGTAATGACTTAGATGTTTCAAACGCTACAAGAGCTGCAGCTGTTGCCCTAGATATTAATACTGGTGGAGTACTATCACTTAGTTAATTAGTAGTTTATAGGCTGAAAACATATTTGTCGAGAAAATGCGAATAATTATTCGATTTACTATTGACATTATGTACAGCGCTCTTTATAATATGAAATGCGAATGATCATTCACAATTTATATTAAAAGGGAAATGATAATAATGATGAATTTAGTTTTAAAAAATTACCAATTTAAATTTCAATTATTAAAATTGTTGATGACTGCTATTAAAAAGGACATATGATCAGTGCAAAAAAGGCATGAATTAGGGCATCCAACTACTATTTTATTATTAAACATTTCAACTTTAAAAATTATCGTAAAGTGGAAATGTCAAATTGTTAATGGGGGGAATTTATATTATGAAAAATACTATCTTCTATTTCACTGGAACAGGAAATTCATTAAAAGTAGCTCAAGATTTAGCTATAAAATTGGGTGATTCAACTATTGTTTCGATTACTAGTTTTTTGAAAAAAAATGGAGAAATTCTAATTTCATCTGAGAGAATTGGAATTGTTTATCCAGTATATATGTGGGGGATTCCTAAAATAGTATCTAAATTTATAAAGGTAATTTCATATAAGAATAAAGATAAGTTCTTTTTTGCAGTAGCAACTAATGGAGGAAAAGTAGCTGGTTCCCTATTAGTATTGTCTAATAAACTATCATCAAGGGGATTTAAGCTTTCGTTAGGTTTTTCACTGAAACTGCCTTCAAATTTTACACCTAAACATAGTGCAGATTCTATTGTAGATCAGAAGTCTCTATTTATAGTTGCAGAAAAAAAATTAAGTGAAATTGCTTTATTAATAAAAAATAATGAGATTGCTAAAATAGAACGAGGTACATTTAAGGAGTGTCTTCTAAAGACAAGTATTTTTTATAGGATTATCTCACCATTTATTCCTAAACTGGATAAGATTTTTGTGGTTGATAAAAATTGTATTTCATGTGGGTTATGTGAAAAAATATGCCCAGTTCAAAATGTTATATTGAAAAATGGCAAACCTATCTGGGCACATAATTGTGAAATGTGCTTTAGGTGTTTAAGCTATTGTCCAAAAGATGCGATACAATTTGGCAAAGGTACTATAGGAAAAAAACGATATAAAAACCCTTTTATTAAAGTTAATGACTTTTAAGGAAAGGCTACTAAGTGGATTCTATATCCATTGCTTAGCCTTTCCTTAATTTGTAATTAAGGAAATTAACCTAGATTGTAGAATGACTAATTATCTTAGATGTTTTTAAGAATTGTTTCAATCCAACTAAAAATACGCTCATTTCCAATCAGTTTGGCTCCAACCTGGCAGTGAAATTCAGCTCCTTCTTCAGAGGTAAACATCATGTAGTCTTTTTTACATAGAAGTTTTTCATACAAAGGTTTTGCTTGTCCTCCAAGTAATCCATCATTTTCGGCATCGAGAACCAGCGTAGGGCACTTGATTTTTTCTGCTATTCCTTTTAGATAGAATTTATCACCCTTTAAAACCAATTCAGCTGGATTATCCGCACCAAATACATACATTCCATGTGAAATAGCCCATCTCGATTTTGAATTAGTCTTCATTTCATCATACAAAGATTTATTAAGTTTATCAGGATTAGAATGTGCAAAGTTTACAAGTTCTTCTCTTGTGGTATCTGTACCATGTACATACCCTCCTAAAAAATCATATACTCCTCCATTTGCAATACAAGCTGCAATACGGTGTTCAAAAGCAGCAGCTCTTGGAGCAAGATAACCGCCTAGGCTTTCTCCCCATAAGACAATTTTATCTGGGTCTGTCTCTGACCTTGAAATCAAATAGTCTACAACGGGGATAACTACTTTCTCATAATCGTGTCTGAAAAATAAGTTCTGTTTTCTAGCAACCTCACCCTGTCCTGGTCCCTCAATAGTTAAACAATTCATTCCATGTTCCAGTGCTGTCATGGCTAATCCATAGAATTCTTCCTTTGTACCATCAAAACCAGTCATAGCAATTAATACAGGTTTTGGCTCATTTGAATTTTCTAATCTGTAATAGTGACCTGGAAGTGTTGTACCCTCATATTGAATTTCTACTCTTTCAATAAATGGAGTATTAAGCTTCATAACATACGAAAAACATTCAAGACTTAACTCATATAGTTCATTTATTTTAGAATCGTTTGGATTTTCGTGCATATAGAATTCAGCTGTTCTGTAATAGTTAGAGGCTCTAAGATAGGCTTTTTTAGCGCTAACCATATGCCCTTTTAAGTAGCAGTCATCAGCAATTTTATGAAGCCTTTGTGCTGTCTTGCTCCATTCATCACACCAGCTTTTATAATCTCCTTCTTTTATTCTTTCAGCAGTAGAAATAACTTCTCCGATGTCAGAAGCTCCAAAAGTTGATTCTCCAAGTAATCTTATTAGTTGAAATGCAAATTGGTCGTCATTAAAAATTAAATTTTTCATTTTCTTTCTCCTTTATAGTCAAAAGTCGAATAACTATTCGCTTTACCGATTATAGCCTTGCGTTAGATCATTGTCAATAGAAAATGAACAATCATTCACTTTCCATTGACAAAAAAAATTTATACTATAAAATGATAACTATACAAAACTAATTATTTGATTAATACTTGTTATTGAAAAGGAATCGCTAATTAATACTTCAATGACTTAACACAATAAACAGTACTAGTACGAAAGGAATGAAAATATTTATGGAAAACAGGAGAAATTCTAGAAATTTGAAACAAACCAGAGCTTTTAATACAAAAGAAAAAATATCAGAGACCGCTTATAAGCTCTTCTGCGAAAAGGGGTATTACAAAACTACTTCTATCCAAATCGCAAAAACTGCTGGTGTTTCAATAGGTTGTTTTTATTCTTATTTTAAGAATAAGGATGTAGTATTTTTGGAAATATTAGATTTATATAATAGGGACTTTTTACAAGTAACTAATGAAATATCAGACATGTTAGAGCAATATAAAAAAGATAAAAAAGGGTGGCTATTATCTATCATAAATAAGTTGATAGATATTCACGAAGCCTCAAAAGATCTTAATAAAGAACTTAGTACGCTCTACAATTCAAATCCCACAGTAGCTTCTGTACTTGATGAGCAACACAATAAAATAAAACGATTTATTATTGATTTTTTGAAAAAGTACAAAAGCGATGTTAAAGTAGATGACATAGATGCAGCGGCTATTATTGCATATGATATTATTGATTCGATTGTAAATAGAATTGTTTTTGATAAAAAAGATATAGAGCCTGATAGAATATTGCAAGCTGGAATCGAAGCATTAAATAAGTATTTATTTGAATAATAACAGAATTCAATGTTTATGATTAGCAACAGCTTAATCACTATAATTAAAACAAGCCAGCGTTCCTTTGTGGTAAGCTCGAGGTAAACTTTCCCTCGTTTTTATTAGAATATTGACCGAAACGGGGTATGTGTTTTAATTGCTCGTTGCAATAGACTTTGCTATGCAACAATAACGATCGGATTAAGCATATACGTTCAAACCTCCTTTTACATGATCTTGCAAATTATAATATCATACTTATATTACCACAATTTCCATCACTAGCTATTTCCTAAATAAAAAAAGTCTGCACAATTTATGTTACATTCAGAATATCACTAGTAAAGGAATTAGTAGCTCACGTATAAAAAGTTAAGGAGATTTTGCCACTTGTAACTACATAACTGCATTATAGGGGGTTTCAAGTTCAATCATTTTAATAAATTTTGACAATGCACTAGTCTTTAGTGAGTCTTTATGTCTTATAAAAAAAGTTTTTGTGGTACTAAATTTTGAAGGTATTGGAAATGATCTAAGAAGACCTCTCTCCTCGTATTCTTTAATAGCAGATTTAGGAACAAAAGACGCTCCAAGGTCTGCAATTACCCCTTCAATAATGGAATTTAAATTGTTGAATTCCATAAATCGTATCTTAGTAATACCTTTTAATTTAAGCCAATTTTCAAGTAGTAATCTATTTGGACATCCTACACTGTTCATTAAAAATGGATTGGAACATACTGCTTCCAAATCATTGTACTCAGGGCTTGAAATAAGTACTAGATTTTCCTCGAATACAAGTTCTTTTACAATATTATTGTCACTAAATGATAATGATTTTACGAAGGCGCCATCTATTTGAAAATGTAGAATCTTGTTAATAAGCTCATCTGATTGGCTTGTTATAAGTGACAAATCAACTTTGGGATAAGCTTTATGGTACTGCGATAATATATCTGGAAGCTGTATGGAAGAAATTGTATTATTGGCTCCGATGCATAGACTACCGGATGGGTCAACGGAATCATTAAGCGCAATATTAGCCTCATCAAATAAGTGTATGATTTTTTCTGCATAAACTAGTAGCTTTTCACCTGTAGGCGTTAATATCATGCCACGTTGCCTATAAAATAGTTGAGTTTTAAGTTCAGACTCTAATTGCTTTATTCTTGCGGTAACATTGGATTGGACGTAACCAAGCGTTGCCGCTGCCTTTGTAATACTACCTTCCTGTGCAACGGCTTTGAAAATTCGTAGTTCGTTACTCTCCATCAATTTTTCCTCCTTTATATATCATAAAAAGTGAATCATTAAATCATTTATAATCATTTTACATGATATTTGTTTTCCTGTAAACTAAATTTATAGAAAATTTAATTTGAAAGGAATGCATAACAATTAGCATATACTTGCAATTTTAATTGTTTAAAGTTTATGCTAGAAAATCAATTTTAAGAGGAGAGAAATTTATATGACAAATTCACACAAGCATAAGTGGAGTATCTTAATTATTGTTACCCTGGTTTCATTTATTACAAACGTTGACTCTACTATCGTAATCATAGGTTTGCCTAAAATAATGCAAGGACTTAATCTTACAGTGGGTGTTGGATTATGGACCATAACAGCCTATATTATATCTAGCACTGTACTCATATTACCAGCAGGTAAATGGGCGGATACAGTTGGAACAAAACGTATTTTTATATTAGGACTTGTAGTCTTCACTATCGGTACGGTTTTATGTGGCATAGCAAATTCCGGGTTAACTTTAATTATCTATAGGACAATTCAAGGAGTAGGAGCAGCTTTAGCCTTAGCCACTGCAACACCAACTATACTTAAAACATTTCCTGATAATCAACTCGGTCTAGCTCTAGGAATTAATGCTACTTCATGGGTTGTTGGAGCTCTAGTTGGTCCTGTAGTAGGAGGGGCATTAATCAGTAAATTTGGATGGAGTTCAATCTTTTTTATAACAGTACCTTTTGCGATTATTGGTATAATTGGGGCCGCCTTAGTTATGAAAAATGAAGAAGTAAATGTTAAAGAAAAGACAGACTGGATTGGAATATTTACATTTACTTTTGGGCTAGTAGCCATGATGGTTGTACTTTCAGAGGGGGCCTCATGGGGATGGATGTCTAACTTAACTGTAGTATTATTTATATCTACTATCTTATTATGGATTGCATTTATAATCACTGAGTTACATGTGGAGAATCCGTTATTCAATCTGAGCTTGCTTTCTTATAAAAAGTACACAATCGGATTAGGAATTACGGTAAATTATTGTATTGCTTATTTTTCAATAACACTACTATTAAGCATATATTTGCAAGGTGCACTGCACCTAAGTCCAATGAATGCAGGACTATTAATTATTCCACTATCAGCACCGCAACTTATTATGGGACCACTTGGTGGTAGACTAGCAGATCGTTTCGGAGCTGGGCGTATGATTATATCGGGTCTTATATTTCTTGTTATAGGCTTATTTATGCTTGGGAATCTTGGATCTAAGCTATCTATTCCAGCTGTGGTTATACCACTAATTATAATATCTATAGCCAACGGTATAGCATGGCCATCATTAGCCAAAATGGTACTTTCAACTGTGCCAAAAAACCAAGTTGGTTCAGCGTCAGGTATGTTCTACACTATTTATAATGTTGGACGGGCATTAAGTCAAGCATTGGTAATATTAGTAATAGAGTTTAGTGTACCACCAGCAATAGTTTCCAAAGCAATTGTAGGTATAGCAAACTTTAGTAATTTGCACATAAAGGGGGATTTGATCTATTCTATTGATTCTGCTTTTCATTTCTTTATAATTTTCTTTGTGATTGCATTGATATTAGGATTATTTGTCCTACATTCAAAAGAAAATAGCAATTAAAATCCGATAATAAGTTGTTACCTAATCTTTTTATGCTGAAAAATTGCTGTTTCATGGCACATTTATTGTAATTAATTCTAATTTAATGTAACATTGGATTATAAGAACAAAGTACTTAATGATAGGTTTGTTATTAATTATTTATTTTGTAAATAAAAATCATAGTGAGGAAGCGTGAAATGGAAAAAAAGAAGAAGTTTAATAGGTATAATATTCTTTATATAATTATGATAGCTATATTTTTAGCAATAGGTGCAAAGTTATATTATTTACAAGTTTTCAAAGGAGATTATTACAAAGCGGAGGCTGAAACTATTAATTCTGCAAAGCTTGTAACAGTAGCGGCACCAAGAGGACTCATAACAGATAAAAATGGAATAAAACTTGCGACTGAAGTACCGAGTTACAACCTTACATATACAAGTACAACTGATACAGGTAAAGATAATAAACAGCTATTTGCAACATTACAAAAGGTATTTAAAATTTTAGATGAAAATAAAGAAGTTCAGACAGACAGTTTTGAATTGAAGATTAATCCATATAGATTTGAGTTTGCTTCAAGAGACACTAAGGTAAAACAAGCCATGTTGTTAATATTTTTAAAAAATAGAAACTTCCAAGATAATATATTAAAAGTAAAATTTAAAAACAAAAAAGAAGGAGAATTAAGCTCATCTGAGAAAACTATTCTTAATGATGAGCTTTTAAAATTAACTCCAGAACAAATATATAATAAACTTCTTGTTGATTATAAGGTTAAAAATGGAATTGCGAGTTTGAATATAAAAGCAACTCCAGATGTAATAAGAAGATATTTAATTGTAAAAGACAGCATCAAAATGAACTTTTATTCTGCTAATAAATCAATTAATGTAGCAACTAATATAAAGAAAGATACTTCACTTATATTTGAGCAAAGCCTCTCAGAACTGCAAGGGTTTAAAGTAGAAAACCAGCCTATGAGGGAATACTCTTATGGCCAACTTGCATCATCAGTTCTAGGATACATTAGTAAAATAAACCCTGCTGATAAATTGAAGTACGCTACAAAAGGATATGACACAAGTGTAGATTATGTTGGAACTGCTGGAATTGAAGCCGTAATGGAGAGTAACCTTAAAGGGACTAACGGAGAAAAAGATATAAATGATGATTCTGTGGCAATAATTAAAAATACCGCTCATACTAAGAAGGCGGTTCCCGGAAAAAATGTTCAACTTACATTAGATGCAAATTTGCAATATGCCACGGAAACCACTTTAAATAGTGAAATGAAGAGAATACAAAGTGAGGGAATGGTTAATGGTTTAGACGTGTCAAACGCTACAAGAGCTGCAGCTATTGCCCTAGATATTAATACTGGTGGAGTACTATCACTTGTAAGTCTACCAGGTTATAATCCAAATGATTTTTCAACAACGCAAGGTTTAACTGAGGATCAATCACAAAAATATTTTAATCCAGATTATGAAAAGATGGCAAAAGCTGATGGGATATCAGATCTAACTGATTATATGTTTCCAATAGACAAAAGTATAAAGGGAAATACAACCATTAGAAAGGATAAGTTCGATTATTATCCAAAATATTTGTACAATTACGCAACTATGTCACTTATTCCTTCAGGTTCCACATTTAAGCCAATGACAGCAATTGCAGGGCTTGAATCTGGAGTTATAGATGCTAATTCAACTTACAATGATCAAGGTGGTTATGATATGGGTGGAGGACATTGGAATCCTTTCGAATCAGATGGTGCACTCGGTGTTGTAGATGTAGTTAGTGCAATAAGCAGATCAAGTAACCCATTTTTTATGAATGTAGGTCAGAATTTAAGAGAAAAATTTGGTGATGATAGTTTAGCTAAATATGCCTGGATGTTTGGGCTAGGAGCTGATCCTAAGGCAGTTAATCCAAGTACAGGAATAGAAATAAGTGAAAACTTTGGGCAAGTATATAATACAGTGTCGCAAAAAAACTTATCAGCGTCACAATATCTTTTGAGTATTGAGCAAGATTTATCTAACGGAGTTTCTAGTTCTAACGTAAACTTTCCCCCAATAGATTTATACGATAGGGATGATGATACTAGTATTGTTTCTGATGGTAAAAAACTTTCAGAAATAAAAACACAAATTAAAAATTATATTAGGGATTCTGTAAAAAATGGAACTTTCTCTAAAAGTAATTATGTGGGGTTATTTAAGCAATTAATTGCTGCTGATCCAGCCTACAAAAATCAAAAATTTACTGCTGCTAATATAAATACCGTGGTAACGGATGTATACTATTGGTCAGTGCAAACAGGTCATGGGTCTTTAGGTTTACCATACAATATGTTTATTGCATCAATTGGTCAAGGTATGGACAGTTTCACACCTCTTCAGATGGCAAATTATATAGCAACCCTTGCCAATGGTGGGACAAGATATAAAGTTCATTTAGTTGATAACATAAAAGATTCTAATGGAAAATTAATATCTCAAACGAAACCTATAGTAATAGATAAAGCTGCTATGAGTGCTACAACTAGATCCCTAGTTATGCAAGGCATGAATGGCGTTACTACAGGCGCAGGTGGTGGTGCTGATGGTACTGCGTATGCAGCACTTGGTGATTTTCCTATCCCTACTGGTGGTAAAACAGGTACAGCTCAATTTACAAAAGCTGAAGTACAAAGTAAAATTGGTAGAGGCGATTATGCGTGGTATGTAGGTTATGCACCTGCTGACAATCCTAAAATCGCAATATCCATAGTTATATTTGATGGTGGTTACGGTGCTGATGCTGCAAAGGTCGCAAGAGGTATGTATGAGAGTTATTTTAAAAATGATCCTCGAATGAAACAGTATCAAAATCATTATGACATAAAATTAAAACGGATTAATTAAATATAGTAACCCCCACATCATTAGATATGGGGGATACTTGCGATTAAATATATTAAAAGTGCTAAGTATTAGCACTTTTAATATATTTAATCGATATACAGGATCATAAGTACTAAGTCCTCTATGATCCATAAATATAATATAGTTATTTGATAATGATAACATATTTGCTTGTTATTATTTATATACAGCAACAAAATAATTTAGATTTTTGTTTCTTAATAAATTAAAAGGAGTTGAGGATATTGGCAAGTTTAGTTTTTGGTGTTTTGTACTACATATTATCATTTGTCTATTTCTTCACTGTTTGATATAGATAACATAAAGTTCAAATAAATACTTGATATTTACCAGGTAATTACCGGTTATAATTTAAAATATACTGCTACTAAAGTCCATAATCAGGAATATCACTTATGAGCATCTTTTGCTATCCACTTTAATTTTACTCTACTTCCGTAGAGGTCGCCTTTTAACATCTGATTATCACAATAGGGACATTTTATATTAAGAAAATTAAGATTATAGACAATTTTGTAAATTTTATTCGTTTTATGATAGGTAATTTGTTTAAAAGAAGGAAATAGAAGTTTTATGTAGAAATTATTAGGTGAATTAAAATTATGGGGGGGCGAGGATAATGAGGAATATTAAATTTAGATTTATGTCATTTTTAACTGCATTATTTATTTTGTTAGGGACAAGCTTACCAACACTAGCGGTTAATACGACAGCAAGTGTAACAAGCAATAAATCTTCTTATTCAGCAAAAGCTACGAAGAGTTACACTGTATACATAACCAACACAGGTAAAAAATATCACAAAAAAGGTTGCCGTTATTTAAATAAGAGTAGTATTGCGATTAAAAAAAGTAGTGTTTTAAGTAAAGGATATACTGCTTGTAAAATATGCAATCCTTAATAAAACTAAGTTTAATTTTAATTTATAAAAAGTAGAAACAAAATACTGCATTTGGGGATACCCAATGCAGTATTTTGTTTCATTTATTATATTTTTGATAGTTTATAACAACTAACTATATTTTTGAAATAATACTAAAGGGAGCTACACAAAGTATAATTAACCTCATAATAATTTATCATTTGAAGGTATAGACTATAAAATTAACTTTAAAAACAGCTACAGAGAAAAGAATAAAAGAGTTTTTGAGGCATATAAATAGTTTGAGGTGATAATCGTGGGGGATTTATATGTTGAAGCATTCGATCCTAAGAGGAAAAAATATTATTTTAATAACTGTTTTGAAAATTTCTGTTATAAAACTAGGCATGGTATCTGCTCATTAGATTTAACAGAAGGTGAGATAAAGTCGATTCCAATTGAAGTACATCCAATGAAGGATAATGTTAATTATTGCAGAGATATTTACAAGTCTATAATAAAAAATAGACAACAATATCCTGTATATATTAGCAGCAATAAGTGTGATCATTATACAATTAAGGATGGTCGGTATAGGACATGCATTGCAAGTAAAAAAGGACTAAAATTAAAGGCGCAGGTATCTCAAAATGATAAAATTTGCAGTGTGTGTTATAGGGAGAATAGCATTAAAAACTCAATAAATGATATAGAAAATAGGGTAAAGAAAAGTACTTTTAGAAAAATTATATTTCATAAAATATTAAAGAAAGAGCTTCGAAGTAATTTTAAGGATAGCCTGGATAAATGGAAAAAGGATTTGGGTGATTATGAATCAGAAAAAGAAAGAGGATTTAGAGAATTCTAGGAATAATAATTATAAGGAGTTCTTTATATGAATAATTATTTTGAATTATCTAATTTATTTATATTTTTTTTGTATGATTTCTAAATAAAATCATTACTAATAAAGTATCTGTTAATAATATAAATACGTTTAGATAAAATGGAACTACATGTCCGAAACTATCATATAAAAAGCCACCTAGCAAATGATTGAGTTACTTTTGCTAGGTGGCTATAGGTGGATATACATATAAAAGAATTGGTGTTAAATTTTGGATTAACGTCGTTTTATCTTTTGATTCCTAATATATACCGTGCTTTTTATTCAAATACAACAAAACATTTTTCTGAATCACACCAACAGTAATTTAGAAATAGACTAAAGCTAACTAATATTGTAATAATACTATACAAAATGTTATGGGAGACTCATACAAATTCATTTAGTATAAAGATTAAATAAATTTGTATTAAATCGTGTTACAAATTTGAAACTAATAGAAATAATGTATATACTTAAATAAGATAACAATATTATGAAATAAATATCGCGTGTATGTGAAGGGGGTAGGTTTATATATGAAAAAATATATTATTTATGCATAGCAAAGGCTATTGCATAGTAAATTATAGTTAGAGTTATGAAATAGCCTTTGCTCAATCCTAAGAAAGATTTCATATTTAGGAGGAGCATAATGAGTTATATTAAAGCAACTGATATATTACCACAAAGACTTTTAGAAGTAATTCAAACCTATTTAGATGGTGAATATTTATATATTCCTAGAAAAGAAAGTAATAAAAAGAATTGGGGAGAAAGCACGAAAATCAGAGAAGAAATTATACTTAGAAATGCAAATATTTATAAAGAATATAAAAGTGATGCGTGTATAAAACTTCTTGCTTTGAAATACTATTTATCAGAAAAAAGTATACAAAGAATTATTTTAGAAATGAAAAAGAAATGTTAGTGATTAAATGTGCCATAACGCTATTTTGCTTTATGGCACATTTTTACTTCAGAACTATCTTTAAGGTTGTTGTTTCATTAGTAGTGATAGTATACTTTTATTATAATAGTTAGAAAGGTTGTGTAATTTATATGAAAGATGATAAAATAAAATTAGAGGAAATGAGTATTTTTTTTAATAATCGTGCTGATGGATATGAAGAACATATGATGAATAATGTAGATGGAGCGGATAAATATTATATTGAAACTGCAAAATTAATACCAGAAACTAATGGCTTAAAAGTACTTGATTTGGGGTGCGGAACTGGTTTAGAATTAGATGAAATTTTTAAAAAAAATCCAACAGTTATGGTTACAGGAGTCGATTTAGCTAAAGATATGATAGAAAAAATAAAACTAAAACACAGTGATAAATTAAATCAACTTAATCTTATTGTTGATAGTTATTTCAGTTATGATATGGGCGAATTTGTATTTGATGTTGCTTTATCTGTAGAAACACTTCATCATTTCAATCACGAAGAAAAGACTAAATTATATAAGAAGATTTTCAAAAGTTTGAAACCAAATGGTTTTTATGTTGAAACTGATTATACAGCTCCAAACCAGGACTATGAAGATTTTCATTTTAATGAGAATAAGAGAATTCGCTCTGAATTAGGAATAACTGATGGCTTCTATCACTATGATACGCCGTGTACTGTGAAAAACCAGATGCAAATGCTTTATAATGTTGGTTTTAAATCAGTAGAAAAAATCTGGCAACATGAAAATACGGCTATTTTATTGGCAACAAAATAATATAAATATGTGTTAAAACCAATCAACAAACAAGAAGAGGTTACATTAATTCTCCACTATGTTAATCTTCACCATAGTATTTTGCAGAATAGAAAACCCCTTTTTTATGAACTATATAATTCTGTAGATAATCACGTGTGGCTGGGTCTCTCGCAGTAATAACTAATTCGTAACATTTAGCACCTTCAGTTTGAAGGTATTTACTATCTATCCTATTGTGTAATACATCATCATTTATTGGTGTTATACAAGCTATAATTGGTTGACCATTAATAAATAAGTAAGTTCTTAATGCTCCCTTCGGTGTAAGGCATGAAGCGTTAAAAGCAACAATTATAATTATAATAACAAAAATCAATTTTAACTTGTTAATTTTCAATAATTTTTTCTAATTTACACCCCCTAAAAGTGATTGTGACACAATAATATTCTACAATTGCGACTAATAATGTATACTTCATACCATAATTACCATAAAATAATTATATTTACAATTAGTTTATGGGGATAGTCTAAAAGAGAAGATTACTAATTGAACCTTTGAGTCTTTGGACCTTTGAACTTTTGAGAAATAAAAATAGATTATATATCCAAACTGATATTATAGAAATAATCACTCGTGGAATAATCAAGTATATCATAGAAGCGCCAATAGTAAGAAAGTTAGCCGTTTCCTGTACAAGTGAATGGCATGTAGCTATTGATACATTTAATTTTCTTAGGCTTAAATCGTCAATACTTCTTTTGTTTTTTGCATCAATCAGCATGCTTGCTCCATATATCAATCCAATAATATTTGTAACTATCCATAAAAACGCCGTTTCTTCTGGTAAACCAAAAATAAACATCAGGTATTTGAACGTTCTACTTACTTTCCCTATAATATTATACCTTTCTAATATTTTGTAAAAAATTGTTACACATACATTTATAATAATTATCTTTATAATAATTAAATTTTCAATTAACCATCCAATTATTATTTTCGAAAAAGAAATTGGATTATCAACCGCAACTGAGTGTAATTTAATATTTATATAATTAACATCATTAGGAATGATATGATTTAAAACAACTCCAATAAACAAACTCGAAAAAACTCTTATAAACATAATTAAGAAAAAAGAACCTCCTGCTTTTTTTTGAACAGCTAACTCTACAGGTAAAGTATGGCACAACAATATCATTGTCGACAAAATAGTTATTTCTTTGATTGATAAGGGAAGGGTTGCCATAACAGCTATAGCTGAGTAACAATTTATAAAATATCCAGATATCAATACTAGTATAGACTCGCCTCTCAAACCTAGAAACCCGAACAATGGCGACACAATTTCACCCAATAAATTTACAAATCCAAAATATTTTAATAATGTTATTATTAGTGAAATAGGAATCATTATTTTTATAATACTCAGGCTTGCTTTGAATCCATCTTTTAAACCAGCCCAAAATACATCATTAAAAAAGTTGTTTTTATTGTATAGAAATACTTTCATATTCATGCCCCTTTCTTTTTTTAGTTTACCAATCCTTTTTAAAAAGAGTATGCCTTACTTTTTTATAATTTCGTCATAAAACAATTATGGTAATTATACCATAATTACCATAACTTGAGTATAGTTGTCCCTTTTAGCATTCTATAATAATGGTAATATCTATTTTACTGCCGGGAATGATATTTTAATGCAAGTCCCTATATTCTCACGGCTGTCAATTGAGAAGACGGCCTGGTCCTTAAAGCAAAGCATAATTCTTCTGTACACATTTGATAATCCAATGCCATTTTTCTTGCTATCGAAAGTGTCATGTTCAAGATTATCCATAAGTGACTTTAACTTCTCCTTAGACATGCCAACACCATTGTCAGAAATCTCTATATTTACTCTTCCATTCATAATATAGCCATGAAGGGTTATAATACCTTTATGACGGATACTATCTATACCATGTTTTATTGAGTTTTCTACAAGTGGTTGAAGAATGAGCTTTACTGTTTTGCAGACTTTCATTTCTTCTTCTATGTCGAGTAGGATTTCAGAACGGCCACCACAACGTATTTCATGAATATATATATAGCTTTTCAGATGCTCAATTTCTTCTGCAAAAGTGATAAGCTCATTTCCAGTAGAGACACTTCCTCTAAAGAAATTTCCAAGTGCGGTTACCATGTTACAAATATCCTCAGCGCCCTTTTTGTAAGCCATCCATTTAATAATTTCTAATGTATTGTAAAGAAAATGAGGATTAATCTGCTGCTGAAGAGAGGTAAGTGCTATTTCTTTTTCTAAATAAAGCTGTTGGCTCTCTCGCAGCTTTGATTGATAATTTTCTAGGATTAATTTATTAAACTGCTGAGATAAAATTGCAATTTCGTCCTTCCTTTTATAACTCATTAATTCTTCTAAGTCACCTTTTTTCATTAATGAAAGTAATTTTTTTAAAGGCTTAACTATACTTGAAGAGAAAAATGAAGTAATTAGCACAATAACAACGGAATAAGCAAGTAAAATATAAAGTACATACCAAAGCAGTGGAAGTATCATGGACGTTATTTCATTTAAAGGAATTACACAAGCAACTTTGTACATAAAACTATCAGAGCTATTTTGAATTATTACATATGACTTGGATGCATAAGTAAGTGTAAAGTATTCTAAACCTCTAGCTGTTTTAGAAATATAACTGTCAGAATGGAGCAAGGAAGCGATAGGCCCCATATTGTTTTGGGTAATAATATTTGAGGAGCTATCCATAAGAATGATATCCTTTGCAATATCGGAGCCAAGAATTTGATAGATACTGTCTAGATAACTCTGCTCAACAAAGAATACCGCATAGCCTATAGTAGGCCTATTAATGTATTGAAGGCCCCTGATTTTTCTTGCAAATACCAATACAGATTTTTTGTAATAATTTTTTTGGACTCCTAGAAATTTAAGTTCCCCAATTGTATTTTTCATAACATCGGATACAGGAAAGGTATCTAGGTTAATATCTGAATATATATTGTCACCTTTAACATTATATAAGTTTACTGAGAAAAACTCGCTTCTGGATCTTTTAATATCTGAAAACATGTTTCTAATAGTTGATGAACCGCTCTTTGATACTCTATCAGTTTCAGATTCAGGCCAGGAATGTTGAAATGTATCATCATAAACAAATTGGCTTGTTATATAGTTATAATTATTGAAATTATAATCAATATATTTTCTTACCTTAGCAACAGTATTCACTGTTAGTCCTGTAACTTTATCATAGTAAAGTATGTAATAATTATAAATAAGTAAAGAACTAAAAAGTATGATTGGAAGTATTACAGTCATTGAAAAATAGGCAATGAGTTTTGTACGTAGCCCATAATTCTGGAGAGGAAATAAATGTTCAGACTTAAGGTCGCAAGGATTGCTAGGCATATCCTTGGTAATTGTATTAGCTAGATTAATTAGCGGTATGGATAGCTTTCTTGATAAAAAATAGGAGAGTATAATGACTGTAATTATACATGAAATACCGTAGAATATTAAATAAGTCCTTATCCTAGAGAAATCAGGATACACCTGAGAGATAGGTGTTTTAATTACTATTTGAAGATTACTTAAGGATAAAGTGTAGTAGGTTAAGAGGCTTTGTGATCCGGTTTTTTTCTCGAAAGTATAAAATATATCTTGTGTTTGCTTAAAAGTGTGATATTTTATGTCTACATCCTCTACGTTGTCTGACAGTATCTCAGTGCTGTCTGGGTCAAGCAAATAGAGATTTGATCCTTCCCCGAAATCTGAAAACAAATCAGTTATAACCGCGGGTTTAAATGTTATGATTATCATACCTATAACATTATTATTAGCATTTCTGAGTTTGCGAACATAAGTAATATTATTTTTGATTGTATTACTAATATTATCTTCTGTGATGCTAGAATTTAAATTTTTCTTATTATATTTGTAATAAAAGGGTATTCCTTCATTTTTATCATCGCTGAGGGGATGATTGTTTCCGGAAAAATTCTTGAAGCTAAAGTCATCACCTAAGTATGACCCTTGTTTATCCATTCCGAATATATAAGACATATCATTGGAGCCAAGAAGTATGATTTTATCAATATAGTTCTGAGATAAAAACACTGTATTAAGTTCATCATTAATACCTGATAATGAACTGTTAATTTTAGCAAAATCAGTATTGTCAACATGATTAGAGAGATATTTATTAATAATCGTGCTATTGTGTAGTTTTTTTATACCATCGTCTATATCAATGAAATTATTATTAAAGTATTCGGTGGAAAGTTTCAAGGAACTTTCATAATAGTCTACCTGCCTTTTTACAAAAATATTTGTTACTACTCTATAGGAAAGTACTGAAAAGGTAATAACAACTGTAACCATAAGTAGCACTGAAGAAAGAAACAGCTTTTTTCTTATGCTCCTATTTGAATATAGACTAATGCAGTAACACTTTATTTTTTCAAATAATACATGCAGTAATTTCATAAAAAATCTCCAATCCAATTATAAGATAATTAAAGATGATGGTCGATCAATTTTTAAGTTAATTTACGCCTATATTTAAGAGGCGTCATTCCTGTACAATTTTTAAAGGTATTGGCAAAGTAGGTGGCATCCCCATAGCCAACCAGGTTACCTATTTCATAGATTTTTAAATCAAAACGTTTTAGTAGCTCTTTTGCTTTATTAATCCTCAATTCTTTTAGATAATCTACAAAGTTTAAGCCGGTTTCTTTCTTAAACCGAATACTGAAATAGCTTGGGCTTAGGAATACCATATCGGCTACCTGATTTAAAGTGATTTTTTTTGTGTAATTACTCTCAATATATTTTTTTGCTGTTTGAATTGATAAGTATGAAGATGAATGAACGTTATTGTTTATCTTTCTTGTGACTTCGCATATTTTGGAAATAACATTTTCCATAGACACTTCCAAAACCGCAAAAGATTTAATGCCTGAAACAAAACAGGTAAATGGAGGTGGGACTTGTACACATTCTCTTACCGAAGTGCCATGTTTGTTCAGTCTTCTGTCAATCATATTTAGTAGCTGTATTGTATAATCCTGGATAGACTCAGGAGCCAAACATTTCAAATCATGCGAGAAGTTTCCCCATAACTCTTTAAAGTGAGTCAGACTATCATTACTATTACCTTCAATGATGGAATCAATAAGAAGATTCTCTATTTCGTAGGGGTATTCAGCAACTAAACTTGATGAAATATTATATAACCAACAGCAGAAAATAGTTGTTTTTGTATCAAAGTATCTTCTTTTTAAACACCGTGTAGCTTCTTTATATGAGTTAGCAGTCGAAAGAATATTCTTATAAATGTTGCCTACACCAACCCATATTGCTCCATCTGGAATCTCGCTTAAGGAGTTATATATTAAAGCCTTCAAAGCTTCAAGCTTTTCCTTTAGATATTCACGTTCACATTTTATGTGTTCTGGAACATTGAAATTAAAGAATATAACTATTTCGAAATTATGGTTAATGAAAAAATAACCCAGGTTATTAATTTTAAGATATTGACTTATGTTTTGGAATATAGATGAATTTCTTATACGCTTATTCTCATTTTGCCAGAGATCTGAAATATACTGTGACTGAAAAATAGCGCAACTATAAGATTTATAATTTAAATTCAGCTCTAACAGATTTATTTTCTCATTTATCTCATCTAAATCGTAAACCTTTTCTTCTACTATGTCTTTTAAGAATTTCTCTGCTGCTAAAGGCAGACTTTCATTAATTTGTTTTTCATAAGTTTTTAACATTTTTGGTATTTTACTTTCTTTATCTAGTTCCTTTTTTAAATGTTTGAAAATTGAAGTTAATTCATTTATGTTTACTGGTTTAAGTAAATATTCACTAACCCCTGACTTTATAGCGGCTTTTGCATAGTCAAATTCTTTATAGCCTGTTAGTAATACAATCTTTATATTCTGAAATTGAGAATGGACTCTTTTCATAAGCTCAATACCATCCATAAAAGGCATTTTTATATCAGTTATAATTACATCAACTAATTCCTTATTTAACAGTTCCAAAGCTTCTTCTCCATTGTAAGCACAGCTTACTGCATTGAAGCCAAGATCTTTCCAATGAAAGGACATAAGACCATCGCAAATAAAAAATTCATCATCAACAATCATGATCTTATAAGGATTATTCAAGGCTATACCTCCTAAGAATATCGAATTTATACAATGCTTTTATTTATTATATCATAAAGGAATTATTTACACAAAATGTATATATGTAACAATCTATGAAATTAAACGCAGGTGTAATGATTATAATAAATAAAACAAAAAACATAAAGAAATCAAAGAAATGTCCTATTAAAATTTAAAATTCAAACTGTTATAATATATTTATGAAATGTTAAACGATTACAATATTCGAGGGGGATTAAAGATGAACATTAAAAAAATTTTTCCTTTATTGTTGGCAACTACACTAGTTGCGGGTAGTTTCGCAGGATGCTCTAACAAAGCTTCAGGAAGCAAAGAATCATCAACGAACAAGGCAGCGAATGAGGTAACGGTATTTACGTATAAAGTACGTGATGAGAACTCGCAGTTCGGAACTCTTTTTAAAAATTTTACTGAGAAGACTGGAATAAAAGTTAAACTTCAAACTATACAAGGAGATATGTCTGATTATGAAAAGAAAATCGATATATCTCTTATGTCTGGTGATACTACGGATGTCTTTTTTACTACAAACCAAATTTCACAAGCTAAATATGCTCTTAATGGATCTATATTACCACTAGATGATGTTGCAGAACAAAATAAATATGATTTAGTTAAAAACTATGGAAAGTACCTTTACAAGGTTAATGGAAAAAATTATGGAATACCAAGTTCTCCAACCTACTGGTCAGTATTTTACAATAAAAAGATTTTTGATGATGCAGGCGTACCTTATCCAAGTGGATATTGGACATGGGACCAATATATATCAACTGCGAAAAAGCTTACTAATCCTGCGAAGAAGATATATGGCTCATTTATGAATGATTTCGATGCTAACTTTTATATGATAGCAACCCAAAAAGGGATAAGTGGATATAAGAAGGATGGTACTTCAAATTTTGATGATCCTGCATTTGCAGATTCATTGAAGTTTTATGGAGACTTAGGAAGTAATTTAAAGGTTCAGCCAAGTTATTTGGAGTATGAATCAAAAAAGCTTCCAGCAGAGAGCTTTGTTAATGGCAATTATGGTATGTGTTTTACGGGTACGTGGTTATTTGCAAATTTGACTGATACAACTAAGTATCCAAGGGATTGGAAATGGGGTATAACTCAAGTTCCAGTTCCAGATGCAAACTCAAAGAATAATGTTGGTGCGGTAGGCTATACGGTTATAAACAAAAATTCTAAAAATAAGGAAGCTGCCTTCAAATTAGCTACTTATATAGGTGAAAATCAGTATAAAATAACTAATGAACTTCCAGCACTTCAAGACTTTTCAAAAGACAATTATTTAAAATTGTTCAGTGATATAGCAAGCAAATCTGGTAACAGCGTAACATCTAAAGAGTTATACGACGCGTTAATTAATAATGGCCTCGGCTTTAAAGCTGAAAAGATTACTGGATCTATTCCTTCACAATATAAGGCAATAATTAAGAAGGAAGTACCCCTATATTTAAGTGGTCAAAAATCTGCAAAAGATATAACTGCAGAGATTAAGAAACAAGCTGATGTTGAAATTAAGAGTGCACAGAAATAGTAACAGATAAATCAAGTAAGCCGGTGTGATATCTAATTGGTATCATGCCAGCATTATTTTACAATAGAGAGGTGAATGCCATGCAATTTAAAATGAAGACAAAGGGGTCAATGGAAAAACAGGAAGGCGGAATTGCAATCTTTTTTCTAGCTCCATTTATGATAGGATATTTAATCTTTGAATTAATTCCTATTATATCAACTGTTGTAATGAGTTTTATAAACTTAAACTCACTGAGAGGTATCACAGATTTTGCATCCATAAAATTTGTTGGATTTGAGAATTATATAAATATTTTCAAAGATAGTGATGCGATTATGGCTTACGGAAGATCAATGTTATATACTCTTTATTATGTTCCACTTCTTAACATAATTGCCATTGTCCTTGCTTTACTCATAACTAGGCAATTGTATCTTAGGACTGCTATCAGAACAATGATTTTTATGCCATATGTAGCTAACATTGTTGCAGTAGCCATTTTATTTGGAACTCTACTCAACCCATTCGGTGGACCAATAAACGAGCTTTTAAAATCATTGGGTATTAATAATCCACCTATGTGGTTATTTGGAAAGAATACATCGCTTCCAACAATTGCTGGAATTTCAATATGGAAGGATCTTGCATTCCAAATGGTAGTGTATATGGCTGCTATTAATAATGTATCAAAAGAACTTTATGAATCAGCAGATGTAGAAGGAGCTTCTATATTTACCAAAATCACCAAAATTACAATACCAATGATCTCTCCAACCATATTTGCAATGGTAATAACAAGCATTATAAATTCTTTTCAGAACTATGCTATTGTTAAAACAATGACAGATGGCGGGCCTGGAAATGCTTCAAGGGTGGCGGTACTTAATATTTATCAGCAGGCCTTTGAATACAACAAATTCAGTTATGCATCGGCTCAGGCAATGTTATTATTTCTAATTATTTTAGTAGTAACACTTATACAATGGAAGGGGCAGAAAAGATGGGTACATTATTAACTAAATTTAAACACAGAACAACTTTAAAAAAGAGTAAAGTCAACAAAATACTATTGACAATATTCATGATTTTATTCGCTATATTGATGATAATTCCATTTATACTTATGATTTCAGCTTCTTTTAAACATTCTGCTGTTGCTTTTGCAAATATTTTTGAGGTGATACCTAAAAATATTTACCTTGGTAATTATGAGGCGCTTTTAAAAGACCCACTATATTTCAAATGGTTTTTGAATTCAGTTTTTGTGGTTATTTTAACTATAGCATTAAAAATAGTAGTTGTGTCAATGGCGGCTTATGCTTTTGCAAGACTGCGTTTCAAGCACAGAGATTTATTATTCGTAATTATTATGTCTGCGATGATGATATCCCCAGATACAACAATTGTTCCAAGATATTTGCTCTATAGATCTATGGGCCTTACAGATTCACTTTGGGTGCTTATTGTGCCGTCATTGTTTGGAGTATACTTTGTATTTTTACTTAGACAATTCTTTATGGCGATACCTATGGAACTATCGGAGGCAGCATTAATTGATGGCTGTAGCCATTTTAAAATATACAGAAGCATAATTCTACCACTAGCAAAGCCAGCCATAATGACAATGGTACTATTTATTTTCATATGGTCTTGGAATGATTATATTAATCCATCTGTATTTATAACTCCGATAGAAAAACAAGTACTAACCGTTGGACTTCAGTCTTTTCAAAGTGAATATTCAGCTGATACATCACTGCAAATGGCAGGTGTCTGTATAGCTGTTCTTCCAATAATTATTTTGTTTTCATGCATTCAGAAGTATTTTGTTGAGGGTATATCTTCAACTGGGATAAAGGGGTAGGTTAAGGATTTAAATAAATAAAACAAAGATAGTGTTTACACTACAATAATTCAAGGGAGATTATTATATGAAACATGTGTGGAATAAGAAAAAAATTATCTCATTATTTCTTATGGCTTTTATGTGCACAGTGCCCATCTTGTTCAATCAACATATTGTATATGCAGCTGGAGAAGCAGAAGCGTCAATTACAAATTCCATAAGTACTGTTAACTTAAGTACAAAAATGAAAATAGCTAGTATTACTAAGGAAAGCCGTTATGCACCAAGTAATTTGCGTAAATCACCGGCTTCAGCAACAGATAAGTCCATAGTATTGATTTGGGAAAAGCCAGCTGAATATTCTAATATAACAGGTTATACAATTTATAGTGGTAACAAAAAAATTGGTGAAACAGATAAAACCTATTATAAAGTACAAGGACTCAATGAGGATACTAAATATAAGTATGTTATAAAGGCCCATGATGTCAATGAATTTGAGTCTATAAGCAGCAATGAAGTTACAATTAAGACAGAAAAAACAGGAAAAATCTTAAATATAAAAGATTACGGCGCAGTTGGTAATGGTATAACAAAGGATACAGAATCAATTCAGAAGGCAATTGATGCTTGTCCTAAGGGAGGAACTGTGCTTTTGCTTGAAGGGAAATATTTAAGTGGAGCCTTGTATCTTCATTCTGATATGACCTTTTATGTAGCTAAGAATGCTCAGCTTATACCGAGTTCAGAGTTAAAAGATTATCCATTTACTTCTGCAAGACATGACATTGAAGATATTTATGATCCTAATAGTCCAACACTCGGAAATCCAGCTTTTTCAAGTTTATTAAATGCTGGTAATATGGATCATAATAAAGGTGCAACTACCCAGAACATTAAAATTTTGGGTGAAGGTACTATTGGTGACAAAAGTAATGGCTTAGCACTTAGAGTAGCATATGATGCATTTTGTGCTGATACGGTAAATAACAAGGCATCACATTATGGTGGTGGTAGCTTAATTAGTCTAAAAAATTGTTCCAATGTTTACATGGATGGAATTCACATTCAAAACGGAATGATGTGGACTATAGTGCCAGTGTATAGCAGTTATATTACATCTTATAATCTTGATATAACGACAACTGTGCATAATGGTGACGGGTTCAACCCCAATTCATCCACTAATATCTACATGTTAGAAAATAGTTTTACTACTGGTGATGACTGTTCTGCAATTAAATCTGGAAAGGATGCAGAAGGTCGCGAAATTGGACGTCCTTCCACAAACATCTATTATCGTGGTTGCGTGTTTAATGCTGGTCACGGTGGCATTACTTGCGGAAGTGAAATGTCTGGAGGAATAAGCGATGTATTTGCTGAAGATTGCACACTTGTTCCAGTTGACATCAATACTAAAGCCACGAACCCTGGTATCCGAGTAAAAGTCAGTCCATCTAGAGGAGGATATATTCGAAATTTGAAAGTAAGAGATTCTATATGCAATAAGATTTCAGTAATTACAAACTATGACAAACAGGCTGGAGCAACGCAGGGAGTCTCATTACCGGATATATCCAACTTTAAGTTTGACAATCTTACTGCTCCAGAAGGAAATTCAACTTATATTTTAGATCTTAATGGCGCCAATTTTGGAAGCAGTGTTTCTTATTTAAAAGATTTACAATTTACTAAGTGCAGTTTCTATAAGGCAAATTTGAATTTTTGTGAAAATGTATTATTTAAGAACTGTAGCTTTAAAAATGGTATAACTAAAACAGGCTGCATCAATATTCAAGAACAATTAGGAGAATAATTATCATAAATGGTTAGTAAGATTCGGATGTGCTCCCCTTAAAGTAGATAGATTAGTAATAAAAATCTGTTACTTGAAAGGGGAGCATTTTTTATGGAATCAGGATTGAAATTGCTTATAAATGATTTAATTTAGAAATATTTTAAAATTCAAAAAAAGTTCACACACTTTTTCATATTTTTTGATATTATATAATAATTAACTATATTTTTGAATAATACTAAAGAGAACTACACAAAGTATAATTTACCTTATAATAATTTATCATTTAGGAGGCTGGGAATGAAAAAAAATCAAAAGAGAGTCAGTGTATTTAAACTAGTCCATACTTGTATTAAAGAAAATGAGGAGTTATATATTAAATCGGAATTATCAGAAAAAGATTTAGTGAAGTTAATAAAAGTATTGCAAACTAAAACTGTGAGTATTGAAGAGACTTTTGATTTATGCCCAAATGAAATGATGAATATATTACTTAAATATGATGGTATTAGAGCTTTTCCCAATGATCAAGATTTACAAGAATTGTATAACAAGAATGAGGAATATTTTGACTTTATAAAAATAGACTTATATAGTGTATGGAAAAATGATATTGTTGTAGATGATAAAGATTTGGTTGATATCAAATATATTAATCCAAATGCATTACAAATGATAAATAATTATATTAAAGATGAACCTAAAATTCTTAGCAAACAAACAAGTTAGTTTATATTATTAAAAAGAGTTTAATAAGGGTAGTTATGATGTTTACTATTAAATTGGTGATTCATAACTACTTTTTTGATGTTTTTAATTGATAATAAAGGAGAAACTATATGATTAAATTTGATAAGGTATCAAAGATTTATCCCGGTGGTAATATTGCAGTTAATTCTTTAAGTCTTGAAATTAAAAAAGGAGAATTTTTTGTAATTATAGGACCAAGTGGATGTGGAAAAACTACAACACTTAAAATGATAAATCGTTTGATAAAATTAAGTGATGGTACAATTTATATAAATGAAAAAAAGATAAGTGAATATAATATCCATGAATTACGATGGGGCATAGGATATGTGCTTCAACAAATTGGACTCTTTCCTCACATGACAATTGAAGAAAATATAGCTATTGTACCAGAACTTAAAAAGTGGGATAAACGTAAGATTAAGGATAGAATCACAACACTTTTGGAAAGCGTTGGTCTTAAGCCAGATAAATATCGTCATAGAAAGCCAAGTGAACTTTCAGGTGGAGAGCAGCAAAGAATAGGAGTAATTCGGGCACTAGCAGCTGATCCAGCTATTCTTTTGATGGATGAACCTTTTAGTGCACTAGACCCAATTAGTCGTAAAAAATTACAACAAGATATTGTTAACCTACAAAAGAAGATTAAAAAAACTATTGTTTTTGTAACTCATGATATGCAAGAAGCATTAGCTCTTGGTGATAGAATTTGTGTAATGAAAGATGGGGAAATTGTTCAGTGTGATACACCAACAAATATTTTGAAAAGCCCCAAAAATGATTTTGTTAAGAACTTTTTTAAGTCGGGTAATGGTTATAACACTTCTATATTTAGTAAGCCTTATCAAGTAAGGGATATGTTAGATGCTGGATTTTGTGAATCTTACAAATCAGGCGATGGTAATCTAAGCATTAGCGATACTGAATCTATAGAGAACTTACTTAAGCGATTGGAAAATGAGAAAGACGTTCCAGTAAATCATTTGGGAGAAATTATTGGAACTATAAATCATGAGCACTTAATTAAATTTATCTCGCAAAAACTTGAAAAAGGTGGTGAAATCTCATGAATACACTAATTTCAACACTAATGCAGCGTAGGCAGCAATTAGGTACGGCACTTCTTGAACATATGCAGATTTCGTTTATAGCTATACTTATCGCTGTAATTATTGCAGTCCCACTTGGTATATATATAACAAGACATAAGCGGCTCGCAGGACCGTTATTACAGATAGCGTCTATTTTTCAGACAATACCTTCTCTTGCTATTCTTGGAATACTTATTCCACTTGTAGGAATTGGACAGGTACCAGCTGTTATTGCCCTAGTTATATATGCTATTTTACCTATACTTAGAAATACATATACCGGAATAAAAGAGATTGATCCTATATTAATTGAGGCAGCTGAAGGTATGGGTATGAATAGACGTAAGCAACTTTTTAAGGTTCAATTACCACTTGCAATGCCTGTTATTATGGCGGGAGTAAGGACATCGATGGTACTCGTTATTGGTACGGCAACACTTGCAGCTTTAATTGGCGCTGGTGGACTTGGAGAGCTGATTCTTCTTGGAATTGATCGTAATGACAATAACTTGATCCTAGTTGGAGCAATTGCAGCGGCACTTCTAGCAATTATTTTTGATGCTTTACTCAGTTTTCTAGAAAAAGTTTCTTTGAAAAGATCAATGATAGCTATAGCTTTAGGAAGTATTATTATTGCATCTGTTGTTATTACTCCATATTTTTTTGCACAAAAAAAAGAAATTACTATTGCAGGTAAACTTGGTTCAGAGCCTGAAATATTAATTAATATGTATAAGCTAATGATTGAAGATGAAACTAACCTTACTGTAAAGTTAAAACCTGGAATGGGTAAAACTAGCTTCCTTTTTAATGCCTTAAAATCAGGAGATATTGATATATATCCAGAATTTACAGGTACAGCACTTGAAACATTTGTAAAAGAGAAAGCAAAAAGCCATATTCCAAATCAGGTATACGCGCAAGCACGTATTGGCATGGATAAAAATTTTAGTATGGAACTTCTAGAACCTATGAAGTACAACAATACTTATGCTATTGCAGTACCAGATAGCTTTGCAAAAGAATATAAACTTAATAATATATCAGATTTAAAAAATGTAGAGGATAAAATTAAAGCAGGATTTACACTTGAGTTTACTGATCGCGAAGACGGTTATAAAGGTATTCAAAAGATTTATGGAGTGAATTTTGATAATATAAAGACTATGGAACCTAAATTACGTTATACTGCCATAAAAGCTGGTGATATTAACTTGGTGGATGCTTATTCTACAGATAGTGAACTTTCACAATATAATATGAAAGTATTAAAAGATGATAAACAATTTTTCCCGCCATATCAAGGTGCACCACTTATGCTTAAGAAAACACTTAAGAATTATCCGGAGCTTAGTAAGCCATTGAATAAATTAGCTGGCAAGATTACAGATGCTGAAATGAGTAATATGAATTATAGGGTTAATGTAAAAGGTGAATCAGCCTTAGAAGTTGCAAAAGAGTACCTTAAAAAAGAAGGCTTATTAAAATAGCATTGAAATTTAAGGGGGGCTAGAAATTGATGGAATCTAATAAAAATATTGAACTTAGAATTCTAAAGGCTATTCTCTGGATATATATAATCTTATGTATTTTAATAGCTGGATTAAATTATGGATATGCAAGTAGAGCCACACCCAAAGTAGCATTATTTATAACGTGGCTCTGGCAATTTTATGAAAACTGGGTAAAGACTTTATTCATAATTATTGGCAGTTTCCTTACAATTAGAATTATCGGAACTTCTAAAAGGTCAGTAATGAGAAAAAGAAACCTAATTGGATTTATAGTTTCTGCACTAATTGTACATATTACTGCTCCTATACTACTTAATAACAAAGAATTATATTTCTTTGCTATGCCATTGCCATGGACAACGATACCCTTACAGCTGCTATATCCGAAATCGTCTTTTTATCTTAGTAGTTATCCAATTTGGGGAGAAGCTGGTATATCAGCTGCTCTTATATTTTATGTCTGTGTCAGCATTGTTGTTTTAGTAGGAACTTTATTATTTGGTAGGCGATTGCAATGTTCAACCCTATGTTTGTTTAATGGGTTTGCTTCGGAAATATTTGATCCAGTAATTCCTCTAATTGGGAAAAATAAAAAACCAAAGCCAATAGTAATTAAAATTTTTTCGATTTTAAGATGGGTATTTCTATTGATTTCAGTGTTTTTTACTGTTTGGTGGATCCTGTTATTATTAGGAACACCAATAACAGAAAATTTTAAGATAATTAGTAAAATTGAAAATTATAAGTATCTCACTACAGAACTGATGATAGCAATGTTTTTTTGGGTGGCTTTTATTGGTAGAGGTTATTGCTATTATTGTCCATTAGGGACAGTTTTATCTTTCCTTGGGAAAATAGCTGGTCAACGAATTATTACAAACAAGTCAAAATGTATACAATGTGGCCAATGCAATTTGGCATGTCCAATGTCGATTGATATTAAGAGCAAGGCTCAAAGCGGAGATGCAGTAATAAACATACGTTGTGTTGGTTGTGGCCACTGTGTAGATGTCTGCCCAGTTAAAACACTGGGTTATTCAACAAAATTTTCAAATTGGATATCAAATAACATAAAATAAGAAATTTCTTGTTTTATGTTGTCAGAATTAAAAGAAGAGTAATACATAAATTATATTACTCTCTCTCTTGGTACATTTTATTTGTTTGTCTACTTTGGGGATATAAATCATACACATTAAGCAGTATCTTTATTTACTAATTTGCATATTCTCCAAGTTTGTTTGAATTTTTTGCTGTATTGTATCAGCCTGCACTTGAGTAATTACTTTACTTTTAACTAATGAGTTTAATCCATTAATTACATTAGTATTATTTGTTGTCTCAATTTGGTTTGTTGAATTTGTTGTGCCTGTTCCTGTTGTATCTGTTGTACCTGGTGTTCCTGTTGATCCTGTTGTACCTGTTGATCCTGTTGCTCCTGGTGTTCCTGTTGTTCCTGTATTAGGTGTTGCTACATTACTATTATTTGTGACTGAACCTTGTGACATATTCTTTGTTATTGCTGAAAGTACTTTTTTCGATTGGGTATTTGTTATTGTTTTTGCAGTAACTAGTTCTTTAAGAGTATTAGAATAAAGTGTTTTCGTTGTTGCTGTAGATATAGATTGGTTAGATTTATTAATTTGGTTGCTTCTATTAGTATTATTTATTGGCGCTTTCGTAGTGTTTCTCATATTACAGCCAGTAAATAGTAAAATAGTCATACTAACACTAATTAATATTAAAGAAATTTTTGTATTTTTCATTTTTACCCATCCTTCATGTATATTTTTTATTCTTTTATTATTTAATTATGATTAGGATAAATGTATGAAAATATACTTTAAATGAAAAAATAAAGCCCAAAGGCATCCCTTAGAGCTTCTACTTATTTATTTACCTAAACATGGGTGATTTCACAAAATACTTACTATACATTATATAGGGAGATGTTTTTATGCTGTCAGTAAAAAAAGCGGCGGATTTAGTTGGTCTTTCCGAACATACGGTAAGGTACTACACGGATAAAGGAATGGTTCCTTCCTTGAAGCGCGACAAGAACAACAACCGATTGTTTGATAGAGAATCAGTGTATTGGCTGCAAGCAATTAAATATCTGCGAGGCAGTGGGATGTCCATCAAGTCGATTCAGGAATACATTCAGCTATGTTTGGAAGGGAATGACACTGTTTCGCAGCGATATGATATCGTCATTTCACAGAAAAAGTTGCTGGAGGAGAAAATGCAGGAAATAGATGAACAGTACAGATATCTAAAAGCAAAAGCCAATTTGTATATTGAAATTATGGATGGCAAAGCACCAGATCGGCTTAATCCAGCTAACTGGGATAAGTCTGCTCCGACACCAGAAGATTTGGCTGCTTTTTTAGATGAGGGTAATAGACAATTCAGACGAATTCGGAAACAGCAGGTGCCTTAGAACTTTATTGAAAGTTCTAAGGTGCTTTTTTAATTTAAGGCATTTTTAAATTTTGAGAAAAAATATAAAATAATTCTAATTCTCTTGACTTCGTGTTACTCGAGGGTAATATACTTATTATAGGAACTGGAGTTTTTAATGTCACTTGTTTTACTATAGCGGCAAAACTAGCGGCACCCGGACGTCAATCAGGGGCTATCTCTACAATTACAACTGGGTTCAATGCAGCTCTAATCGTAGGTCTGCCAATGGGTCGTGTTATTACTGCGGCATTCGGTTGGAGGGCAATTTTTTGGGGAACCGGTATTCTTAGCTTTCTAGCCATATTCATAGTGGCATTAACGATTCCATCTACAGAGGGCGAGGAGGCAATACCTCTAAGCAAGCAACTAGCTCTTTTGAAGAGTCCTAGAATATTACTTACTCTTGGTATAACGTTCTTTTGGATCATAGGGTATGCAATACCATATTCGTATATTACTCCTTTCCTTAAGGCTATTTCACCAATGAGCGAACAGATGATAAGCATAGCTCTCTTTGCCTTTGATATTGCTACCTTAGTAGGAAACAAGTTTGGAGGATTCTTGGGGGATCGTATCGGTATCTCAAGAACAATTATTGGCAGCCTGGTGCTCCGAGTAATTGCGCTTGTGTTACTATCAATTATCGTTGGATCAACCGTCGTTACCATTTTATTGCTTGTTTTATGGGCTATAGCGATTTGGACACCTTCTCCAGTTCAGCAGGTTAACATTATCTCGCTATCTCCAGAAGCCTCAGGAATAATGCTTAGCCTTAATAATTCAGTTATGCAATTAGCCTTTGCTGCGGGCGCCGGAATCGGAGGGATCGCATTAGAAAGTTCATCGATATTAACACTAAGTTGGACCGGAGCTGTATTTGCAGCGATTGCTATAGTTGTTGCGTCTGTTTCATTTAAAATTAGAAGTTCGTCCAACAATAGTTTAGTGGCAAAGTAACAAGAAATAATATAACAAAAAAAGCGTTTAACCAGAAAACATTTAAATTACTACTTGACTTGGAGTCCACTCCAAGTGATAGCATATAGTTAGAAACCAATCACGTAAAAAATATGGATTCCTATAATGTGGAACTTTTGGGATATCCAAACTGGTGGCGACCGATGCTATTTAAATTTAAAAATTAGGGAGATGGAAAGATGTTATATAGGACATTAGGAAAGACGAATGAAAAGGTCTCAGCTTTAGGTTTTGGATGTATGAGATTACCTATTATTTATGGAGATGTAACAAAGATTGATGAGGAAAAGGCAATAGAAATGATTCATCATGCAATTGATGAAGGAGTAAACTATGTAGATACTGCATATCCTTATCATGGAACTGGAATGGAAAGAGGCGGAGAAAGTGAACCATTTGTTGGTAGAGCTTTGAAAGATGGTTATAGAGAAAAAGTTAATTTAGCTACAAAGCTTCCTAGTTGGTTAATTAAGACTAGAGAGGGTATGGACAAGTATTTAAATGAACAATTAGAACGTCTACAAACAGATAAAATAGATTTTTACTTAGTACATGCTCTAAATAGAGGTGTTTGGGAGAATTTAAAGAAATTAGGAATAGATGAGTTTTTAAATTCAGCCATTAAAGATGGAAGAATAAGATATGCAGGATTTTCATTTCACGATGATTTAGCTGTATTTAAAGAAATAGTGGATTACTATGATTGGTCATTCTGCCAAATTCAATATAATTATCTAGATGAAAATTTTCAAGCTGGAACAGAAGGATTAAAATATGCAGCAGATAAGGGCTTGGGAGTTGTTATTATGGAACCACTTAGAGGCGGAAAGCTAATTAAAGATCTTCCAGAAGCAGTTATAAATGCTTTTGATAAAGCGGAAATCAAAGAATCTCCAGTTGAATGGGCGTTAAGATGGGTATGGAATAATCCAGAAGTATCTGTAGTACTTAGTGGTATGAATGTAATGGAGCATATCGATGAAAACTTAAAAATTGCAAGTGTTGCATTACCTAACTCATTAACAGAAAAAGAATTAGAAATAATGGATACGGTAAAAAAAGCGTATAAAGAAAGAACAAAAGTTAACTGTACAGGTTGTCAATATTGTATGCCTTGTCCAGTAGGAGTAAATATTCCTAAGAACTTTACTTACTACAATCAATATCACATGCTTGTTACGCCAGAAACAGAAGGAGAACTTAAGGCTCACTATAATGGCTTTGTAGATGTGTCACAAAAAGCAGATAAATGCTTAGAGTGCGGTAAATGTGAAAGTCATTGTCCACAAGGAATTAAAATTCGTCAAGAATTAAAAAATGTTAGGGCATTATTTGAATAGACATAAATCAATATAAAATTGTGAAAAAGTTATACTTATTATTTAATCAAAATAAGATGCAATTAAGAAGAAAGGATATGGGTGAATTTAAATGGAACAGAAAAAAGATGTATTCGAAAGGTTAAAAAACGGAGAAGCCGTAAGTATGTATGAAGAAGAATATATGGAGGCTATCAGTCACATGGATGTTACAAGGAGATTGTGTTTCAAAATCAACAATACTGTGCCCGACTTTAATGAGTTACGGCCGTTGTTTGGAGAGATGCTCGAAGCACCGTTACAGGAAGGCACGAACATCATATCTCCAATTCAGATTGATTTTGGAAAACAGATGACGCTGGGAAAAAACGTGTTTATCAATCATAGCTGCACTTGTATGTCGGCAGGCGGCATAACGATTGAGGACGATGTACAGATTGGACCCGAGGTAACAATGGTAACGACTAATCATGATTTCAGTGACCGATATACGTTAATATGTAAAGGCATCCACATCAAGAAAAACGTATGGATTGGTGCACGAGCAATGATCTTACCAGGAGTGACTATTGGTGAAAATGCCGTAATTGCAGGGGGAGCCGTAGTGGTGAAAGATGTAGAGCCCAATACAGTTGTAGGAGGCAATCCAGCGAAAGTACTAAAAAAGCTAGATTAAGTCTGAAAACAACCAAGGATTAGGCAATTCTCCAATTGGTATAGTTGCAGGAATCTGGTAGAATTCATTTGAAATTTCCAGGAATCTTCTGGTGATTTCCCGTTTATCATCTTTGTGTGAACCAATAACACAGCGCATAGTCTCTTCAGTACATAAATCAATAATAGTTTAAGTCATATATGGAATATGGCAGAAGGAGGATATTATGACAATGTTAGAAATACAGGAAAAATTAGAAATACAGGAATTGGTAAATAGGTTTGCAAATCTTGCAGATGAAAAGGATGCAAAGAGTCAGGGAGATTTATTTCTGGAAAATGGAATGCTTGAGTTTCAGATGGGATTTGATGGAGGGATACAAAATATCATCGGCAGGGAAGAACTTGTGAAAGCATTTGCAGCAACGATTAACCCATGTATCGCTGTTTATCACATAAATGGTCAGCATATCATTACACTGAATGGTGATGAAGCTACTGGAACGGCTTATTGTCAGGCAACACTTGTTAATGATGTGGATGGAAAGAAAATCGTGACAGTAAATGATGTTCGTTATAGTGATATTTATAAAAAGGTTGACGGAAAATGGTATCTCAAAAAGAGAAGAACTACATTCCTTATTTCTGAGAAACATGAAATGAATGTATAATTTGGAGGAATCATGGATTTAGAAAATAAAAAAGTATTAATTGCTTACTTTTCGCATGTGGGAGAAAATTATGTGAATGGAGCAATGAAGCGCTTAGAGATTGGTAAATTCGTGCAATAGATAAAAATCAAAGTTATTTTGATATGCCAGAAGAAGAACAGGAAAAAATGTTTTTAAGCCAGCGACCTGATTTTGACGCTCAGGTATAGATCATAAAAAATATTAATTAATATGTGCATTGCACAGGAAAGAAGGTTATTATGACAAATCAGACGTATATTACTTTAAATAATGGATTTAAAATCCCACAGTTTGGACTTGGTGTTTATATGGTCCCAGGTGATGAGACTACAAAACAGAATTGCTTAGATGCTTTTAAAGTGGGCTATCGTCATGTTGATACAGCTCACGCCTATCAGAATGAAAGAGGTGTAGGAGCAGCAGTAAAGGAAAGTGGCATCCCAAGAAATGAAATATGGATTACAAGTAAATTATGGCCAAGTGAATATGGAGAAGAGGCAACAGCTGTTGCAATTGATAAGATGTTAGCTCGTTTGGATACTGATTATATTGATCTTCTCTTACTTCATCAGCAGTTTGGTGATTATATTGGCGCATACAAAGCGATGGAAAAAGCAGTTGTAGAAGGCAAAGTAAGAAGTATTGGCCTTAGTAATTTTGAATCAGAAAGATTAGAAGAAGTATTTGCTGTGGCAACAATCAAACCAGCAGTTCTGCAGGTGGAGTGCCACCCTTATTATGCACAGAATGAATTAAAGAAAAGAATTGCAGATGCAGGAACAGTGATTGAATGTTGGTATCCACTTGGACATGGTGATACAGGGCTTATGCAGGAGCCAGTCTTTACAGAACTTGCCAAAAAATATAATAAAACAAATGCACAAATTATCTTAAGGTGGCATATTCAGGAAGGAAATGTTATCTTCCCTAAGACAACAAATCCAGAACATTTGAAAGCCAATATTGATATCTTTGATTTTGAGTTAACAGAAGTCGAAATGAATAAGATTAAAAAATTAGATAAGGGTGTCCGTTATTTTGTGATGAGCATTGCTGATCAGGAAGCTCAGTTAGGAGATTGGAAGCCAGAAGACTAAAAAAGAAGAAGGCAAACAGCGAATTGCCTCTCTGAGAAGCGGTAAAATGGGCATTGATATTCATTTTACATGCGTGTAAAAACAGGCCACATGCTGGAAGTAATATCCATCATGTGGCTATATCATTTAGTGATTAAGCCCTTATTTTACGCTGGGATTTACAGGAAGGAATCATTGCAATTCCAAATGCAACTAGTCTGGCACAATTAAAAGTACATGATTAAACGAAGAAAATAGTATTGAGTAAAAAGGAGGACAAAATCATGGTAAAAAATTTAATCATTTATTATTCAAGAAAAGGACAGAATTACTGGAATGGTAGTATCAAGACTATTGAAAAAGGCAACACGGAAATAGTAGCAGAGTTCATTCAAAACGCAGTTGGTGGAGATTTATTTGAAATTGAAACAGTAAGGGAGTACGATGCAGATTATTATAAATGCATTGATGAAGCAAAGGATGAATTACATGTAAATGAAAGAACCGAATTGAAGAAGTATCTTGATAACATTGATGAATATGATAATGTATTTGTATGTGGTCCATGCTGGTGGGGAACATATCCAATGGCTATGTTTACTCAGTTAGAGCGTTTGGATTGGTCAGGTAAGAAGGTTATGGCTGTTATGACACATGAAGGAAGTGGACTTGGCAGTAGCGAAAGAGATTTGAATAAAATCTGTAAGGGTGCAATCTTTGGAAGTGGTTTAGCAGTGCATGGAGCAGATTCAGCTGGTTCTGAGAATAAAGTAGCTTCCTGGGCGAAGAAAGTAATTGCATAATAATTTCATATTTTCCAAATGAATAACGATAAGAGTATATGAAACAACAGTCATAGGCTCTTATCGTGTTGAAAAAAGAGAGGAAAATCGAATAAAAGATAGTAACGTAGGGTATCTACAAATACATAAAAAATAAAGAAGGTAGTAAATTTGTCAAATATGAGTAAGAAAGGAACTTTGATTGTAACACTGGCGCTATTATTGTCGAATGCAATGGCCGGCTTAGATGGAACAATCGTCAATACAGCCCTGCCATCAATCATAAATGATTTACATGCAATTCAATACATGGGTTGGATAGTAGCTGTATTTTTATTGGGAATGGCAGTAGCAACTCCGCTTTGGAGTAAATTAGGAGAACGTATCGGAAACCGAAGAACATATGAAATAGCGACATTATTATTTGCGATTGGTTCAATATTTCAAGCATTATCAAGTAATATTATCTTTTTCTTGATTGCAAGAACCATTATGGGAATAGGCGCAGGTGGAATGAACACTATTCCGTTTATCATTTATGCAGACCTGTATACCAATTCAAGGAAGAGGGCGAAAGTTATTGGGTATGCTACAGCAAGCTATAGTGCAGCTGCGATTATTGGACCTCTAATTGGTGGTTGGATAGTCGATGTCTTTAGTTGGCATTGGGTATTTTATATTAATGTTCCAATTGCATTAATCTCAATCCTAAGTATTCAAATTTTCTTTAAAGAGCCTAAAAGAATTTCTACAAGTCAAAAAATTGATTATTTAGGTGCTGGTATTATGATAATTAGTTTAGTAACACTTTTAACAGGAATTCAAATGGTAGAGACAGGTTCACTAAGCTTGACTATTAGCTTAATTATTGTTGGTTTAATTTTATTGATAGTACTATTTAAAGTTGAAGAAAAGGCGGAGGATCCTATAATTCCTAATAGACTTTTTAAAAATGGTCCATTAGTAGCTGATTTTATATTATTTGCTCTTTTATGGGGGGCATTTATTGGTTTTAATATCTACGTACCAATGTGGGCACAAGGATTACTAGGACTAAGTGCCTTACTCGGAGGTGTGACTCAAATTCCAGGTGCTATTACAAACTTTGGTGGTTCTATAGTTGCTCCATCTATCCAATCACGATTGGGTAAATATCGTACGGTTGCTTTTGGAACATTAGCTTTTTTAATTTGCTTTGGAAGTATGGCATTAGCTGGAGTAACTACACCATTTTGGATTTTATTAGTAGCGGGGGTATTTGAAGGTTTTGGGCTAGGTTTAAGTTTTAATGTTTTACAAATAAGTGTACAAGAAGATGCAGAAAAGCGAGATATTCCAATTGCAACATCATTTGCATACCTTTTACGTATTTTGAGTCAAACATTTATGTCATCAATATATGGAGTAATCCTAAATCATGCTTTAATTAAAGGGGTTGCTGAAGCTAAGGGGAAAGTTTCTATTGATATGTTAAATAAATTAAGTGATTCCCAAAGCGCAGGTGACTTGCCTAAAAATTTATTACCACTTATGAAAAAGATTATGTATAGTGGTTTTCACAATATCATGCTAATTGCACTAGTTTTGTTAACTATCGCTTTGATTTTCAACATTGGAATACAATTAAAAATAAAAAAAAGAGAAATTGGTTAATTATTATGTACTTTTGAACAAAGTTATAATAGATACACAGAGCAGGAGTATACTTTATTATTAGTGCCTATTTACGAATACGACCATTGAGTCACTTTCGGAATATTAATGTGAACTAAAAGCAAGTACCCCGATATCCTTTGATATGGGGGTACTTGTGACGAAATATATGAAGCATTGTCTGTGAGAAAACCCATTGAATAAAAGATTCCATTTGAGGACCAGAAAAGTAAATGTACAGTTTTAAAATTCTTTCTTCAAAGTATTGTAGTCCTATATAGACTATTAATCAATTATGATAATACAATGCCTTTTTCTATTTTATTTCCTTTTAAAAATTCTTTTACCTCAAGAGGTTTTCCCCCTGGAAACTGTAATATTTCTATAATCAGAATACCGTTATTGGTGGCGACTGTAATTCCTTCATTATTTGCATCTATGATATAACCAGGTGGTTTAATAATATTTGCCTCTAATGACTTGGATTTGAATATTTTAATTGGAATATCTTTATAATAAGTATGAGCAGTTGGCCATGAGTTTATATTTTTATATGGCCAAGAACTCAATCCTCTTATTAAATTATGTATGTTAATACTACTGTCATTCCAATTAATCTTTGCCATTTGCTTGTTTAACTTCTGTACATAAGAACTTCCATCACTCTGTTGTTTTACCCCACAAATTTTACCTGTGATAATTCCATTTATTGTTTCCTCTAACAGTTCAGCACCGTTTATTTTTAATAATTCGTACAATTCTCCTGCTGTCATAGATTCAGATATGTCAAACTCACTTCTCATAAGTATATCACCCGTATCTATACCAGTATCCATTAGTATAGTTGTATTTCCAGTTGTTATTTCCCCATTTATTAAACTCCAATTTATTGGTGATGACCCCCTATACATTGGGAGGAGAGATGCATGTAGATTAATACATCCGAGTCTTGGTATGTCAAGTATATGCTTAGTTATGATTTGACCATATGCTACAACAATAATAAAATCAGGTTTTATTTCTTTTAATTTATCAATAATTACAGAGTCTGTTCTTATTTTTTCGGGCTGAAAAATTGGAATTTGATTCAATAGTCCGACGTCTTTGATTGGTGAAATTGCTACCTTTTTCCCTCTTCCACTTGGTTTATCAGGTTGTGTTACAATCGCACTTACATTATATTTCTCTATCATTTTCTTCAATGAGGGAACTGCAAAATCAGGAGTTCCCATAAAAACTATTTTCATTATTGATACCTCCCTTTGAAACTACAAAATATATTTTGTAGTTACACAATATTCTACTGAGACACATTAAATTTCTATATTCAATCCATCATACGCAAATTCTATATTGTCATAATTCTTTGCTTTTTTCAAATAATCATCATATGATAATCCCCAGTCCTCATCTAAATGAGTGATAATAACCTTATTGACATTATACTGTTTTTTTAGTTCAACAATTTCATTCATAACAAACAAATGTTTTCTCATTTCATTATCGTTATCAATAATAAAATTATCTTTTGCTACTTCTGAAGTTATTGTATTTCCAATTATCAATAAATTAGCATTATTAAATAAATCTTCATCTGGAAAAGGTTTTACATTACATGGTGCATAAATAACTTTTTTATCCTTTTGCTCAAATACAAATACTGAGCTAATCTTATTACTAACAGGTATGATTGTAATTTTAATATCATTTATATTTAGTTCTCTATCAACAACATTTATTTTTATTAAATTATATTTTTTTTCGTAATTTTCAACATACGGTCCGAATTTATTTTTTATTGAACGTATATCTTCAATTACATAATCCAATCCAAACACATTTATAGGTTTCTTATTTTTAATTCCAACCGATAATTCACACCAATTTATTTTTATCTGTTCAAAAACTCTCATCCCTAGAGTATGGTCGGGATGCCAATGGCTATAAAGCACATTATCAATACTCTTTACATCAAATTTATTTAGTGAAATATTAATATCCTCTGGAGTATCAATTAACAAATTGATATCCTCTATAAATAATGAACAACCAAAACGCGAGTATGGTGTTCCCTTCTCCCTTGCTTCTTTACATACTTTACAACTACATGTTGCTCTAGGTATTGACGTACATCCTCCAGAACCTAATACTTTAAATTTCATGTAACTTCCCTCCAATAATTTCTTTTTTCATCAAGTATAAGTTTTCTCTTTATGTTCTTAATCTTTTTAACTGCTCCCTTTACATTACTAAAATACTTTTTATAGGTATTGGTATATCTTCAAACAATTAACACATTTGTTTCCATTTAAATTCCCCCCAATTACAACAATCAATTAATTTATTTGCTTTAATCATAATATAATGTAGAAAAGAAGAGCCCCCAAGGGTACATAGACTATTTAATTATACTAATAATACCATAATTTAAAAATTAAAGTATATTTACAAATATTAAATCATGGCATATAGCCTCAAAGTGAAAGTAACTCAATTACCATTAAGTTACTTTCAGAATATTAATATGAACTAAAAGCAAGTACCCCAATATCATTAGATATAGGGGTACTTGTGACGAAATAGAAGAAAGAAGCGTATTAACTTAACCTTTTTATTCTATTCATAACTTTAATTTATTTTATTTCGTATGTATTACAGCAAAAATTTATAGCACCATTTGCAGTTTTAAACTTTTTATATCTTAACCCACATTGCAATAATTCAGATATTAACTGCTTTCTATCATTATTAAATTCATGATGCCACTTTATATTCATCCATAAAAACTTTAATGTTGGATTGGTGTTATACGATTCTTTTCCCGTTCTTTGCCGAATCCAGCGTCTTAAAATTCTATACAATCGTATAAATGAATTTGTATCTAAAAAAATAATATAATCGCAATATTCATAACGTTTTTTAAAGTATTTTCTTGGTGAACCTTCTATTACCCAGTTTTTACTCGTCAGTATATCCATGAACATTTTTTCTCTTTCACTATCTGAACGCCTAACATCACCGTCTCTTGTCCTCATCCAAACTATATTGTCTTGTTCATAACAAGGAATATGAAATTCTTCTGCTATCCTACGTGATAAAGTGGTTTTTCCACTACCAACAGCCCCGATAATATCTATTTTCAAATTACATCCCCAATCTAAATATATTACGAGTATGACATTAAATATATATTTAATTATACCATGAATTCTAAAATTAATTATATTTACAATGATTAAATAATAGCTTATAGCTTCAAAGTGAATGTAATTCAATCATCAGTATTGTGTTACATTCACTTTGTTAATGGCTTACTTATTAGATAAAAAAAACAAAAGAAATCACCTATAAATTAATATAGATGATTTTTATCCTATGTAGTAGTTCATAAAAACAAAATTCCCAAATATATACTGATTTATAGCTCGACTTTAGAAACATACTAAAGTTGATGGGAAGTGATATTATGAAAAAAAGGCGTTTTTGTATATCTATATTATGCTTTTTTCTATTTTTTCAATATACTAAAATAGGTGTTGCTAAAAATGAACATACACCTATGAAATGCGAGGAAAAATTAAATTTATTAGAACCCGCAAAACCAAAAACTATTTACGATTATGAATTGTTGCCTGAGAGAAACATAAGTACATTTAAAGAAAAAGTTTTACCTGTTTCATTAGTACAAAAGAAAGGAAACAAGGTTCCTTTTGCAATAGCTTACAAAAATTTGAATTGGCAAAGACCTGCTTATGACTCTATTTGGCATAGTTCTTTAAGGCGCTGGAGTTATGTCCCATTAAACATGGCTTATCAGCAACACATAGTTTATAGTTATCAGGGTGGCCTATCTTATTGGTATGACCTTTCAAGTTATCTAGCTCTTCCAAATGGCACCGGTGGTCCTTCTCCTATCAATGAATATGCTTTTACAATTAAATATCCTTATGTTGTAAGGCTTGTTGTTTTTAATTTTAATATTACATCTATAAAATATTACAAAAATCAAATTGTTTTTTCTGGAGTACCATTGAGAAAGGGATTAACAATAGTAGATTTTGATACAAGAAATTTTTCTGATTCTAAAAAATTATTACAGCTTGCAACACCTGATGGTTATGAATTAGATTATTTAATTTTGTATTTAAGTAACCATTAAAACTTGAGGTTTTAATGGTTACTTATTGTTTTAATAAATAAATACTGTAAAAAACAAATGATGTTAAACCAGACTTTAACGAATTTTGGCTTTATTAACTTAATTAATTTGCATATTAAATGAGGAGGTTACTTGAGCCGGCATATAAGAAAAGTGTGTATTAAATATATAGAACTTCACCACAAAACAAGAAGAAACATAAAGTTAGATTAAGTGATAATGATTGGACTATTAGGTATATTACCCTTAATAATTTCTAAAAGAAGCTTCCCTATTTGTGGTGTGAAAAACTCTTCGGTTGACGATAATAACTCATTTATGTCCCACCATTTAAACCCCTTTAAAGTTCTTACCTCATTAAGTGCCATATTTTCAAAAGAAATGTCTGTATTATCGATTTTAATAAGATAATACCTTTCATAACTAACGAAATCTTTCTCTTTACCTTCAAAAATCACTTCTTTTGTCCATATCCAAGGTCCTACTGAATTAAGCGTCAATCCAGTTTCTTCAAACAATTCTCTTTTTAGTGCTTGTTCAAAATTTTCACCTTCCTCAACACCACCGCCAGGTGTTACCCATAAAACATTTTCACCTTTAATATTTTCAAATTTAAATCTAAACAACAAAACTTTATTTTTATTATTAATTAATATTGCTCGAGCGGATTTCCTTATATTCATACTATTCCTCCTATAAATTTTTCAAATTTGCTTCGTCACATTTTACAGTTGCGACACAAATATATGAAGATAACGAATTAACTGTAAATAAAAACTACATGCATTTCTTTAATATAAATTCGACTGCTTCTGAATAATTCTCTACTTTTTTCACAACAAAATAATTCTTAAATTCTTTCGTCCACATATCGAGTTCTTCTTCTATTTCTTTAACTTCATTCATTATAAATACAACATATTTACAATCCGTTTTTGCCATTTCTGGAAGCAAAAAAGAAAATCCCCATTCAACATCTGCTTTATAATCTTCAAATCCATTTCTTGCATCAAACACAAAATTGCTATTAAGATATTGTCTCATTAACCCTAACGCAAATGTTGTTGGTTTTCTATAATCATCTAAACAACAAAATTTTTTCCAAGTTAGAAATACTATATTATCCTTCACAATGTATTTTACATTGCAAAATTCTGAATCAAATTCGATTTTACTAGTATTCATTATTAACCTCCGAATTATATAAATAGTTTTGACTTCGACTTTTTTTACAAGTTTGCCATAAAACATATATTCATAATGTATAGAAACGCTTTGATTATAGAGCTGGTATACATTTGAAATTTACATCAGATTTGATACAATTACGATTATATCCTGCTTTAGTAACGATATTAAGGATAGCTGCCTCATTATTAATATCCTTTAATCGTATATCAACTGTATTCGTTTGCTCCATAAAGCCTCCCCATAGTATATATTTACGAATTAATTAGGTAATCTTTTAAATAAATAATGCAAAAATAGAACTGCTACTGCTAATTTATATTTTTTCTCAATGGAGATGGAATTTGTATCATCCATAAAATTTTGAACATCCTCTAACTCAAGTTTTGCATATATCGCTAAGGTTTCATATTTAATTTCAAACCCACTTATTAATACATCGATTACTCCTTTAATTCTGTCATCTTCATTTATCATCAATATACCATCAGATAGCATATAAATCATGTTTGATAAATGTGCAGGCTCCGGAATATTTGAATTATTTTCCCCATCCATAAAATCTTTTAACCATACATAATCTAGTCCAGTTATTTTACTCAAAGATTTCACTTCGATTTTATAATTATTAATCAGATTTTGTATATCTCCCCTAATAATACAATCATTCTGATTTATATTTTTACTTACACTTTGCCTTATAATTTTAATATCCATATCCATATCCATATCCATATCCATATATATTCACCTTTACTTCCATAATATTTTAACATCCATAAAATTTTAAATATTTTTCAATATTTGATTGTATATATTCAGCACTATGATTACCTTGGAATACATGATTTTGAGAATTTATGCCTTTTTCTTTCAATATTTCATGTAAAATGGAACAGCCTTCGTAAAATCTACCTTCATCATTATTTCCGGCATCAAGATAAACATCCATATCAAATAAAATAGTATTGTTTCTTGCAACATATAGTGGATCATATTTTTCCCATACACCCATGTCTTTAAAATATGGCTTGTCTTCATTTTCAAGTTCTAGTTCTAAAGCAGGCATATGCCCTCCTACTTTTAAAAACATATGTTGATGTCGAAATGCATGGTGAAGGGCTGCATAGCCACCAGCGGATGCCCCTCCGATATATCTTCCTTTTCTATCGTTTATAGTATTAAAAGTTTTATCTGTTAAAAATATTATCTCTTTCATAAAGTAATCTTCATACATTCCTATATTTATGATTCTATTATTATCCCCAAGGTCAGACACTTCTTTACAGATTAAGGACGAATTCAATCCCCTGCTGTTTTCAATTCTTGGACATACAATTATCATAGGATTAATATCACCATCTTTTATCATCTGATCAGCTTTAGTGTTTATTCCCATTTCAAACATTATATTTTCGTCCCCACTTCTTCCATGTAGAAAATATAATACAGGCAGAGGAGTTGAATTATTATAGCATTCAGGTAAATATACCAACATTGACATTTCTTTACCAAGTACATCGCTATAAAAATTTATTTTTTCTACTTTTGATTTATTCATTTTTGTACCACCTCATTTAGAATTAAATTTGTACAATTTTACAAATGCGACATAGACTATTTAATTATACTAATAATACCATAATTTAAAAAATAAAGCATATTCACAATGATTAAAGAATGTTATATAGCCTCAAAGTGAAAGTAACTCAATTACCATTGAGTTACTTTCAGAATATTAATATGAACTAAAAGCAAGTACCCCAATATCATTAGATATAGGGGTACTTGTGACGAAATAGAAGAATGTAGTGTACTAACTTAATATAAATTATTTATAAAGTTACATTTAAACTCCGCACTGTTCAACTTCACATTTATATGATAAATATTTCTCGATAGGTATTTTAAAATGATTCATATCTTCAACTTTGTTAAAATATTATTTGATGCATAATTCATTACTATTATTCATTAATGGTTTTTAGTTATCAATATATCGCTATTTATTTTTGTTTTTGTTCCATACATATATAATCTTTGAAACAAGGAATTGTATAATAGTAAAGGTAATCATTAATATTCCAAAACGTAAAAAAGAATCTAATGAAAATATTCTTCCTTTAAGTCCCAAATAATCACCCACAGCAAAACCTATAATAAATGTAATGAACCAACTTATAAAAATAACCCAAAAATTATATTTTTTAATCTGCTTCATAATACTTTCCCCCTAAAAAGATAAAATTCATATATACATATACCATCAGATAGCATACAAATCATGTTTGATAAATATGCAGGCTCCGGAATATTCGAATTATTTTTTTCGTTTTTTTGTTTTAGCTTTGATAATCATGCCAATTATAAGTCCAATTAATGCAGGGAAAAAAGCAAAGAACAAACTTAGTATTCCGAATGTGCTAAATATCACAAACGGAATTATTATGCCGAGCAGACCAAATCCTCCCAATAAAAATAATCTTCTCAATTTTCTAAAAATGTTTAAGTATCATGTATTTTTGATTGATGAGCAATAGAATACATGCCTGTATTTATTGTATTATTAAAATATATACAGGCTACACTTAAATTATAACATTTTTTTCTACATATTAGATATAAAGCAACTTACTAATACTGTAATAAGACAAAATCAAATATTTTATTTGAAATATATTATATCTGTTAAATCAAATTTCTTATTTGCTAGTATTCATAAATTGAGGTTTTATAAAAGCTTCGTCTACGTAACATGCAACAAGGAACACCTAACTTCGTTGTTTGTTCAAAATTTAGATCCTGATGGAGCAACGAAACCCCCTGCCTCCATAATAAGATTCCGCACCATTATGATAAACGAAGACATTGCCGTAGCGGAAATCAGCAAATATGGCACCACCGAGTTTTCTAATCTCAGAAGGTGTTTTCAACCAGCTCGATGTTTTCGTATCGAAATTTCCAAGTTTCTGCAGCTCTCGATATTGTTCTTCCGTTAAAAGCTCGATGCCCATGGTAGCCGCCATATCAATAGCGCTATTTTCCGGTTTATGTTCTTTCCTTGACTCCAGCGCTTCACGGTCGTAACAAATATGTCTACGGCCTTTAGGACTTTCCGCTGAACAATCATAAAAAATGTATTCGCCCGTCTTATTATCATGACCAACAACATCTGGTTCACCGCCAGTTCGTTCCATTTCATTGAGTGACCACAGTTTTTGAGTATTGGCTTCCAGCTTTTCTTCTAATTTAGCCCATTCAATACATCTATGGCGGTTCATGTTTTTCTCAAAACGGGCTTTCAATGCTCTGAGTAGTTCTTCACGTTGTTCTGGTGACAACTCCCTTTTTTCATATTCCAAAGTGAAACCTCCTCGTAATTAAGCTTTTATATTATTTATTGTCCCTCTAAAATACTATAATATAACATAAAAAATATTATATCTCAGAGGTTTCTTATCATCAATAATCGTTATATGTTAATAAATACCTTTATATAAAGAATTAGGGTAGAGATTTAGATTTATGACCCTATAACAACCTGCACTTTATGTAAGGTGTTTTAGCTAAAACACGATAAGGAAGTGAAGAAAAATATAGATGTTCATCGTTCCTCTTATCTTACCCGTTGGTGCTTATTCCAAAAGATATAAGTAATTGCATAGGCAGCCTCATTGACAAATTATTAGGAAAAGAATTGAATTAATTTGAGAAATATGAAGGCTTTTTTTACTAGATGTAGAATAGTTTATATAAGATGAAATTTTAAGGGGGAACTTGTCGTGGCGTGTCCTAATTGTGGGAGTGAGAATATTCAAGTAGTATCTCAATCAAAGGGTTTTGGGGCAGGGAAAGGATGCTGTGGATTCATAATCTTTGGGTGGGTAGGTTTATTATGCGGACTTTGCGGTATGGGGAAAAGCAAAATAAAAAGAGTTTGTACTAATTGTGGACATGTATTGAATTGATGGAATTCATTGATTATCCAGATTGTATTAAAAAGACATGGCTATTTCTTTATAAGCTAGGAGCTGCAGGTGGATGTCACCAGATGCCCGAAAGAAGTTTTCGCTTTTTTGATATGCAATTTCCAGTATGTGCAAGGTGTACAGGTATTTATTTGGGACAAATTATTGCAATACCATTTTTTTTAACAAATACAGTTTTAAAATTATATATTTGTTTTTTATTTTTGGTTATTATGTTATGTGATTGGTTAATTCAATTTTTAAACATTAAGGAATCTACAAATTTCAGAAGATTTATTACTGGTAATATCGCTGGTATAGGACTTATGGGCTTATATTTTAATATATTTAAATTTTTATTGGCATTGATACGTTTATAGGATTTTTGTTCTGGTTCGCCAGGGCTTTGAAAATAGATGATAGAAAAGGGATATGCTGGTACGAAGACTGACATTCAGTATAAAAATCCAACTGTTGGTTCAGCCTGAGGCTTTGTATTTAGTAAAGGATGCTCTTGGCGATAAGGTAGATTTAAGGTTTTATAATATAAAAAAATGCAAATAAGTCGCATGTTAGTAATATCCATATGCGGCTTATTTGTATTTTATTTAGAATAAAATTAATTATTACTTAGCAAGTAATTTATTTGTTATCCAAGTTATAGCGGCATTATTTACATCTTCACCTTGACTTCCATGAGGTGCTTTAGAGTTAGACATAAAAATATTTTCAACTCCAGCCTTGATAAGAGCATCTTTAAGTCTTAAACTTTGCTGAATTGGTACTAAACTATCATGTCCGCCATGTGCTATAAACATTGGTGGATCGTCTGAAGTTACATTATTTATAGGGCTAGCAAGTTCAGCTAACTTTACTTTATCCCAATAAGGGGAATTAGTTTCATTTTTATCTCTAATGTCTCTAAGAACACCTACACCTTGTCCTTCTTTACTAAATCCAAGTAATATAGATTCATTTGATTTTGGAGAATCATGTGTTTCTACTGCCTCTTTGTGAGGTTGGAGAGATAGGTCCATCTCATTTGCCATTGTCAACAAATCTGTTGGACCATAAAAATCAACACAAGCCATTACTTTACTTGAATAATCAAGATTACCTCCAACTTTGCCCTCAAGTTCTTTTATACCACCAGTAGTAGCAAGCTCGGTAGCTAAATGTCCACCGGCAGAATTTCCACATACTGCTATTTTATCTGGATCAATACCATATTCTTTAGCATGAGCACGTATGTATCTAATAGCGCCTTTAATATCATAGCTTTGTGCTGGAAAGGCAGCTTCTGAATTTAAACGGTAATCTATAGATACAAAAGTAATCCCGCTATTTAAAACTCTTTTAAAAACTTTATATGCTGAATCGCCAGCTATTTGATCAGTGGCTTTACCTGTTGGTTTTGCTGCAGGTTTAGTTTTTGCAGGGGAAGTAGTTGAAGGATTTTTAGGAGCATCATCAACTTGATAGTCACCCATAGCCCATCCACCTCCGTGTATATACACAAGAACAGGAGTGGCTTTAGTTGCACCTTGTGGTTTAAAAATGTTCATTTTTAAATCTCTTTTAGCTCCATTATCATTAGTTACATTAGCAAAAACTACATCTTTATATGTTGCTGCCATGCTAGTTTGATCTGTAGTTGCGGTAGCAGTTGGTACTGATGTTTTAGCTTTTTTTGAACATCCAACTAAAGGTAATGCAAAGGTTGATATTAATAAAAGTGATATGGTTATAATTTTAATTTTTCTATTCATAATTTCCCTCCTCATGATTATATGTGATTACAAAAAAATAATTATTTTTAATTTAAGCATAACGTTGAAACTTATTTTTTTTTATTTTGAAATTCTATTAAATTATCAAGAGTTCTTTTTAAGAAACTTTCATATAATGCTACTTCATCATCACTAAAGCCATTATAAAAAATATCTCCAGCTTCATCTATAATTTTTTTATTTAAAGCCACTAGGTTATCATCTCTATTTATTACCTTAACTAGGGTTTTACGCTTATCAGATTCACATGGTATAAGAGTAATATGGCCAGCTTTTTCTAGTTTGGCTAATGTACTGCTTAAGGTTGACTTTTGAAGATGAGTAATTCTAGAGACTTCTTTTATAGATATTTCATCTTTTCTCCAAAGTAAGAATAAGAGACGTGCTTGTGCTGCTGTTAAAGTATCGATATCTGATTCTCTATGCTTTCTTGATAGAATTCTATTTAATGATGTATCAATTGATGCTGATAATAAAATAGTAGCTCCTTTTATAATATTCATTTTAACCTCCGGATTCAAAAAAGTTTTATATAGTACTATTTTTAGATTATAGTACTATATAAAACCTTTTGCAACTATTTTTTTAAATAAAATTATGAATTGTCTTACCCTGGGATATCTCATGGGGATGCAGAGATGAATTTCAAAGAATTATTCTAAATTTGCAATCCATGGTAAAAATTCTAAATTAGATAGTGCTGGTCACTTAAACATTCCTGAAGGTACTATATGTACACCAGATAGAGTATATTTATAATAGTTAAGAATGACCAATAGAATCAAAGTGAATGTAACTCAATTGGTATTGTTCTAAATTCAGAATATCAATACTCGATTAATAAAGTAAACCCATATCAATTTAGATATGGGTTTACTTGTGTCGGCATAATTTACTAGTTCACCATAAAATATATATTTATAACATATAGAAACGCTTTGATTATAGAGCTGGTATATCTTTGGCGTTTACATCAAATTTAATACAATTACGATTATATCCTGCTTTAGTAACGATATTAAAGATAGCTGCCTCATTATTAATATCTTTTCTAGAACTTAATCTAATTTCTATTATTTGCTTAATGAACTTATTAATGTATCTAAATCAGAACTTAATTTTTGTAATATTGGTGTTTTGCTTGTTTGTAGTGAAGCTATATTATTAAGGTCGCTTACTAAAGCTGCATAATTTTTGTTGGTTACATCAGTTTTAGCAATTTTTTTATCAGCAACTAATTTTACATCAATACCTTTTAATGCAGTTTTGTCAGCTTTTATAAGAGCTCGTTGAGCTTTTAAAGCGTCTTTTTTAGCTTTTAAAGTTTTGTTAGGCTTATCTTGTGCTATTAAAGTTTTAACTTGAACAAGCTTCCCTTTTATAGCAGTTTTAATTGTCTGATTAGTTTCATTGTTAGTCTTAATCGTTTGTTTTTCTAATTTTATTTGACTTGCATAAGGGGCTTTAGCAGAATCCTTTTGAGTTGTAGTTGTTGCTGCCTTAGTATCTGATTTAGTTGTTAATGTTTGAGCACTTACACCAAGTGGTATTAACATTGAGAGCGCTAATGCGCCTAATATGTGTTTTTTTATCATAATATTTATTCCTCCAATATTTAATATATTTGGTTATAAGATTAATTATATACTCAAAATATGGTATAACAGTTAAATGATTATGTGGAATTGTGTGAATCATACACATATTATACGTGATTAGTATTTAAAAGGTTTTATTTGGTATACTTGTAGAAGGTAATTGATTAAAAGGAGATGTTTATAAAGCTATGAGTTATAAAATATATCTGGTAGAGGACGAAGAAAACTTAAACGATATATTGAAATCTTACCTTCAAAATGAGGGCTTACAGGTTACCACTTTTCTGAATGGACAATCCGCAAGAAATGCCATAGATAACAACGTCGACTTATGGGTGTTAGATATTACGCTTCCTGATATAGATGGATTTCAGCTACTAAAAGAAATAAAGGAAAAAAATAAAGATGTTCCTGTTATATTTATATCCGCAAGAGATCAAGATATCGATAGAATTATTGGCCTTGAAATGGGCAGTGATGATTATCTCGCAAAGCCATTCATGCCAAGAGAACTTGTTATAAGAGTACAAAAATTGTTAAATCGAGTTTATAACAGCGATAAGGTTAAGCAAGTCATAATTATTGAAGGTTATACTATTGATATAGAGAGAAGATTAGTAAAGTTTAATGATGAAGTAGTATCTATGACCTCAGGGGAATTCGATCTGTTACTACTTTTAATAAATAAGAAGGGTGGAGCAGTCACAAGGGAGCAGATAATTAACGACCTATGGGGAGATAACTATTTTGGAAGTGACAGAGTAGTTGATGATTTGGTCAGGAGACTTAGAAAAAAAATCCCTAAATTAAAGGTAGAGACCATCTATGGACATGGATACAGGCTATCCTGTTAGAAAGGACTTGTTATGAAGAAATTAAAAAATCGTCCCCTGGCTACACAAATATGGATTATATTCACATTAGTAATTATAATTGTGTTTGTTTTATTATCAGTATATTTTTCTTTAACAATAAGATCGTTCTTTACCAATGAGATATATAAAACTATTGAAACGGCTCAAGAAAGCTTAATCCAAAAGAGTACAGGTAGATATGACCTTAATGAAGAGGAGAATATTGCTACAGTCAGTAATGACATCCGTGCTGTAAAACACATGAAATTAAATTATAATAACTCTGAAGCAAATATAGTGAAAATACAAAAAATTATACCAGATAATATTGAAGCAGAGTCTTTCCTTAAGAAATTAAAAAAACAAGTGAAAAGTCAAACTAATACCACTCAAAGATATGTTCAAAGCACAAGTTCTGGCAGAATACTATATGTAATGAGGGCAACCGGGATCAATAAAAAAGGGAATTTCGAAATATCCTATATGTGGGATACTTACAGAAATTCTTTGTATACGAGTTTAATAGGTAGGCTATTCTCTGTAATGATTATTGCATTAATCATATGTCTTATAGGCGCAAAATATATGGCTCAAAAGCTGGTGCTACCTCTAAGGGAATTGCAAGGCAAGGTAAAAAAAATAGGTATAAGACAGTGGCATGAAAGTATTGATATAGACAGAAATGATGAAATTGGAGAACTCTCGAAATCCATTGAGGATATGAGAAAAGAACTCGTTAAGCAGGATGAATATGAACAGATGATGCTACAGAAGACATCCCACGAGTTAAAGACACCTTTAATGGTAATAAGGAGCTATGCGCATGCCGTAGAAGACGGAATTTACCCAAAGGGAGATCTGAAAAGTACCATGAAAGTTATTGATTCTGAAACACAAAAAATGCAAAAGAGGGTAAACGGTCTACTTTATTTAACCAAAATCAAGTATATGTCCAAGTATAAGAATGAATTTAAGAAAATAAATATCAAGGATTTAGCCGAAGGAATTATTGAAAGTTTTGCTTATAACAAGAAAGGGATTAAATTTGAGATTGAGATTGAAAATATTAAAGTAACTGGTGATGAAGAGCAATGGACTGTGGTTTTTGAAAATATAATAGAAAATGGATTAAGGTATGCAAAAAACCTAATTAGGATAAATATATATGAAGACGATAAACAGCAGTACATTTCTATATATAATGATGGTGAAAAAATTCCTGATGATAGGCTTGAGAATATATTTTGGGCTTTTAACAAGGGCAATGAAGGTAACTTTGGTTTGGGTCTGGATATTGTAAAAAGAATAGTGGGCATGTACAATGGCAGTATAAAAGCTCAGAATGAAGATAGTGGTGTGTCCTTTATAGTGATTATTACGAAATAAAGACATGAGAATATTATTATTTATACCCTATTTAAATAACGTTTTATTGTCTAACTTAATTTTGTTCAAACGATAATTTTATGAAGTAAAGAAAAATATAGATGGTCATCGTTCTTCTTATCTTAGGGTAAGAAGATTTTTTGTTTATTTGCTCAATATAAACTACTCTAAATTTGCATTATATGATAAAATCAGTACAAAACATGCAAATTATGAGTAATTTAATTGTCCAATTAAGAGAAAAGGAGGACGCTATGCCATATTTAGTATTATTTGTTGATGATGACAAATCCATATTAAAATCTATAAGAAGAGAGCTTATGGACACAGATTTTGATTCGTTTTTTGTTGAGAGTGGTGAAGAAGCTCTAGATTTCCTTAAGGATAACAAGGTTGATATAATAGTTTCAGACATGATGATGCCCAATATGGATGGAACTGAGCTCTTAAAAAATGTGAAAAGATTGTACCCTCATATTGTAAAAGTTGTATTAAGTGGGTATGCGGATCAAAAAATGATTTTTAAACTAATAAATTCAAATCTTGCAAAAGCATTTATTAATAAACCATGGAAAGAAAATGAACTCGAAGATACTATACACGATATTATAAAAATAAATGATAAATTGAATAATGCTAATCTAAAGGAAATAATAAACTCATCAAATAAATTACCCGATTTAACCTCAGTGTATAACAAAATAAGTAATTTGATAGAAGATGAAACTTCTGAAGTTGATGATATTATAAAATTAATTAATACTGATCAGGTTATAGCTTCTAAAATTCTTAGGGTAGTGAATTCTGCTTTTTATGGAGTGAAAACTGGTTCAATAAAAGCGGCAGTACTTAACCTGGGGTTAGTAAATTTAAAATCAATAATAATAACCTCACAAGTTTTTGACCTAAAAGATGGTTTTTATGAAAATTTGTTGTGGAAACATTCAAGTTTAACTAATATCCTAACGATAAAGTTGTATGAACACATATATAAAAATAGAATACCAGATATCTATGCTACAGCTGGGTTATTACACGATATAGGAAAGGTAGTTTTATTAAAAATATTTGATAGACAATACAATAAGGTGATATCAATGAAAGAGGATAACTCTGAAATTATTTTATCCGCAATTGAAAAAAGTACATTTGATTTTAATCATGAAGAAATAGGGTCTATTCTTTTGAATTATTGGGAATTACCTGCATCTATAGTTGAAGTGGCGTTGAATCATCATACCCCTGAAGAAAGCTCAAAGCAATTTAAAGAGATAGTATGTCTAGTTCACTTGGCTGATTATTATTCTTGGAAATATTTAAATACTAAATTCGTTACTCAAGTGAAAGAAGAGGCTTTTGATTATTTAGGGGTAACTGAAAGTGATATAAATGATTTTTTTAAAAATAAAACATTTGAGGTGTAGAAAATGAATAAAACAAAAGTACTGTTTGTAGATGATGAACTGCATATATTAAACTCAATAAAGAGAAGTATAATTGATGAAGAAATTGAACCGTTACTCGCCATGAGTGGAGAAATAGCTCTTAAGTATTTTGAAGAAAACGCTATTAGTGTAATAGTTACTGATATGAAAATGCCTAACATGAGTGGGCTTGAGCTATTGAAAAGAGTTAAAGAAATATCACCTAATACTATAAGGATAGTATTATCAGGGTATACACAGCTTCCTCAAATTCTTGCAACTGTTAATAGCGTTGGTGTTTTTAGATATGTAACCAAACCGTGGGATGATGATGCAGAATTACTTCCTGCGTTACGTGATGCAATAAGTTACTATAATATTATAACAGAGAGTAAAGTATTAAAGGATAAATTAGAGATGAAAAATAAACTGTATGAGAAAAGCTTGGAACTAAACAAGAATTTAGTAAATCAAATGTCCCAGACCGTAAGCAATATTAAAAATGTAAGCAAATTCATTATGAAGGTAGAAAGTACCTATTTAGAAGAGTTAAAGGAGAACTATAATGAAATAGAAAAGATTACCTATTATAATAAGTTAATAGGAGATTTATATATTAATTATTTAAATAAATCACTAGTAGACAAGGAGAGATTTAATCTCAAAAGATTTAAAGTAGATTTAAATATGCTTGTATTGGCAAATGCATTAATAAATGTGGATAATGAAGACTTTACTTATATCTTAGATTATAAATTGATAAAATTCATAGTTATAGAAAGTATTAATTTTTTAATAAATTCCTTTAAATTAGACAATCTTGTAATTTCCATAAAGAGCAGTCCCAAATTTGCGATAATAATAACACATACAAGTTTTGATTTTTATAATAATTATATTGAAAATGTAGGTATGAAGTTATTTTATTCAATTATTGAAAAAATGTTATTAACCATTAATGGAGAAGTAAATTTTTATCCAGAAGCATGTAACATAATGAGTATAGGCTTTGCCAACAAAGATTAAATTATTAAGAAAGGATGACTAAAATGAAACTAGAGCAAATAAAATGGAAAACACCTGATGATTTTCAAATTTATAAAAAGAATGATGAATTTAAAGTGGCGCATCTTGTAATGATTTTTGGATCCAGAGAATTAATTAGTAATGATAATTTTATTGATAGCATAAAGCAAAGATATCCATTAGCTTATTTAATTGGATGTAGTACTTCGGGGGAAATATATGATACGGAGGTTGTTGACGACACCCTCATTTCCACAGCAATATCTTTTGAATCAACTTCTATTGAATGCGCTACAGAAATGTTAAATAATGTAGAGGATAGTTATGAGGTAGGATGTAGGCTTGCAAAAAAATTGAAGAAAGAGAAGCTAACTCATGTTTTTGTAATATCAGAAGGGTTGAATATAAATGGTAGTGAATTTATTAAAGGGATGAAGGCGATGCTTCCAAGTGATATATCCATAACCGGAGGGCTTGCGGGTGATGGTATATTATTTGAAAAAACTAAGGTTATAGCAAATTGCTATGCAAAAGAGAATATGATATCAGTGATTGGATTTTATGGGGATAATATTAGAATAGGTTATGGCTCAATGGGTGGATGGGATTCTTTTGGACCAGAAAGGCTGATAACTAAGTCCAAAAACAATATCCTGTATGAAATGGATGGGAAATCAGCACTGGAATTGTACAAGACTTATTTAGGTGATTATGCGAAGGACCTCCCAGCCTCTGCATTGTTATTTCCACTCAGTATCCGGTCTAAGGATAGTAATGAGGGAGTAGTTCGTAGTACATTTGGAGCTAAATATGAGGATAATGGTCTGATGTTTGTAGGTGATGTACCTCAAGGCTACTATGCTAAGCTTATGAAGGCTAATTTCGACAGGCTAGTAAATGGAGCTATGGAAGCTGCTGAGCTAAGTAGGCATTCTATGGAGGATTCACCACAACTTGCAATTTTAATTAGTTGTGTTGGCAGGAAAATGGTGCTTAAGCAAAGAATCGAAGAAGAAATAGAAGTTGTAAGGGATATTTTAGGTGAAGATTGTATGTTTACGGGTTTTTATTCTTATGGTGAGATATCACCCTATACCCAAATTTTTCACAAAGATGGGGAAAATGTGTATAAATTGGGTAAAGGTTGCGAATTTCATAATCAAACCATGACAATTACTACAATAACGGAGGTATAGCAATGGTTGAACTTCATAAGCTACTTAAGAGGCAATTTAAAAAACATTTAGGACTAACTGAAATACCAGATAATTTAAAGGATTTTATAACTGCAATTGATGAGGCCTACAAACAAAATGATGACGACAAATTAATGGTGGAGCGCTCATTAGAATTGAGTTCAAAAGAGCTGTCTGAAATGATAGCTGAACTTAGGAGAACTCAAGTGGAATTACTCCAAAGGGAAAAAATGGCTAGCATAGGTCAACTTGCAGCGGGAATAGCACATGAAATAAATAACCCTTTAGGATATATTAATAGCAATATTAATACACTAAATAAGTATATTAACAAATATTTGATGGCTTTATCCCTTTATAAGGAAATGACTAATATTCCGATTTATAACCCTACAGAGGAATATGCCAATATGATTACTAAAATTAATTCATTTGAAAAACAAAATAAATTTGAATATATCAATAAAGATATTAAAGAACTAATGGATGAGTCTACTGAGGGATTACATCGCATTGTGAAAATTGTACAGGGGCTTAAGGATTTTTCAAGAATTGATTTTGCACAAGATTTTGTTGACTATGAGCTAAATCAAGGAGTTGAAAGCACTTTGTTAATTGCTAATAACAGTATAAAATATACTGTGAAATTGGTATTACAGCTGTCAGATTTACCAGTTATCAAAGCCTTAGGTGGTGAAATTAATCAAGTTATATTAAACATCATAATTAATGCGGTGCATGCAATAAATAGTACAGGTAAGCATGGTACTATAAGAATTGCCACTTATGAAAATGATGATTCCGTAGTTCTTGAGGTAGAAGATAGTGGCATCGGTATACCTGAGGAAAGTTTATTGAAAATATTTGATCCTTTTTATACTACAAAGAAAGTAGGCGAGGGTACAGGCCTAGGGTTAAGTATTGCCTATGATATTATAGTTAATAAACACAAAGGAAAAATTGATGTAAGAAGTGAAATAGGTAAAGGTACTACTTTTATTTTACAGATACCAAAGGTGAGAGACTAAGATAAGTATTTGAAAAAAATCCGAAAAGATGCATTTGCTCTTTGTGATTATAATATTGTATATGAAGTTAGATTAACTGGATCAATAGATAAGGGTTGGCTCGTTCCCTAATAGTAGCACATGGTTATCCGTGTTATGTGTACTACTCGTGTAGCATAAGACCATAGTTAAATGATACATTGAAAAAGACAGATAATAGCCTCTATAAACTAATGCACTATTAAGAAAACCATTGATGATGGTGAGAGCGATGTTATAATTCAAAAAATAAAAGGTCAAACAAATAAAGCTAAAGAAATAATTAGTAGAATAAGAAAGCAATGTAACCTAAAATTTTTAATGTTTTAATTTTAAGTTACCTACAAAAAAACAAGTGAAACAGATAAGAATCTCATCGGATCTGTTTCACTTGTTTTCCTATAAGTATTTTTTTATATCATCAACTTTTTCTAAATCAAGAATATCTATTTGCTATGAATACGAGCCTCTGATTCTTTACTCCATTTTACACCATAAATTTTTTCAAAGAAGGTTGGTCTATATAATATACGTTCTAAAAAGAAATAAGGAATGTAATATGAAATAACATATATTATAAAACCAATCCCTTCAATAGAAAAACCTATACTTTCTATTATTTCTCCACCAAAGAAAAACCAAATCATGTATACAATTACACCAATGATTCTCCATTTTTTTAATTCTTTCTTATCAATTATGATATATTCATCAAAATTACTCATCTTTTGTACCCCCTCTTTAATTAAATATTATTTAAAATAAATTAAACAATAATATAAGTAGTATAGTAAATTTACAGACAAAAATCAATTTTTTATCACAGAATATAGAATTGGGTAAGAAGATTTTTTTGTTTTGAAACAAATTTGAGGGAGTGATTATTAATGAAATATTTATATGATTATACATTAAATTCTATATAAGAACGTAAATATATATTATATTTACAAAGATTAAAGAACACGCAATAGCACCAATGCGAAGGTAACTCAATTGAGCTACCTTCACTTTGAGGTTATTGCTCATTTAAAAAGAATTTTAATTATACTTAATTTATGGAAATTATGGTATAATTATATATATATATTATTAGTCGGGATTGTAAAATATGGCAAAGTAAATATTATAAATAATGTGAAAAGGAGTATTTGAATGAGAAATGAAAATGAATTATTGAAAACTTATATTCCAATTGTAATTTTTGGATTTCTATGCTTGACAAGTGTAGGTTTGACCAATGTTGTTGGCTTAAAATTAACTATTCTTTTTTCAATATTGTATTTATTTATTGAAAGCAAAAGGAACAAAAGGAAAATGGAAGACATCGGTTTTATTCCAAAAAATATTTTATCTGATATAAAAAAATATTGGTGGTTAATTTTGATTCCTGTTGTTTCGGGTATTGTATCAATTAGTTTGTTTAAATTTGTCCTACCAGAGGTCTACTTATATGCTTCAGACACAAAACCGATGTTATCATTTGGTAACTTGTTTTTACAGATACCTAAATTATTGATTTTAGCATTTGTTGAGGAAATAGCATTTAGAGGGTTTTTCCAGGCTAAGCTTTGCAATACTACAAAACCAATTTGGGCTATCATCATTACTTCATTATTTTTTGCCATAGGAAATTTTTCGGCTGTCCCTATTTTAGGTCTTATTTATATCTCGTTTTTTATTTTTATAGATAATATTATTTATGGTGTGATTTATCAAAAAACTAAAAATATTTACTCATGCACTATTTCACATTTTTTAGCAAATGTCATTGGGACATTTATTCTTTTACTTATTTAATCAAACATAATGAGTATGAGAAAACTCCGTAGTAAGGTGAAATATAAGACATAATACTCCTATATTTCGTCTCAAGTACCCCCATATCTAATGATATGGGGGTACTTGATATGTAGCAAATAGAATAGCTTAGTAATATTGTATATATTGTTCAATTATATTTTTGAAAGGAAGCAATGTAATGAATAAAAAATTAATAGCATTTTCATTAGTATTTTTAAGTATTCTTATGGCAGGGTGTGGAAGTAAGCAAGTTGTGCAACCAGTCTCTACTACTAAAATGGCACAAACTGCTACAAAACCACAAACTAACCCACAACAATCTAAATCAAAAGGTACTAGTACTACAGTACCTTCTGTTGCCAAAAACACTATACCGACCCAAAGTACATCAACAAAGAAAAGTACACCAGTAAGCACAGCTGTAAAACCTAGCAAAGTTGATACTATAAATTATGCTGATATTTCTGCAAAAACTAAAGCTTACATTGTAAGCGGTCAAGGAAGTAAAACTGAAGCACAAAAAATTATATGGGATACAACATTATTAAATAGGGTTAATATGGAAAGTATGTATAAGCAGTATTTGTCTGACAAAGGTATTAAAGGGAATATACCTGCTTTTGCTAGATATATAACTTTAAATGCACCAATTCAGAGTGACTGGAAAGCTGTATTTGAAAAAGCTGTGTACAATCAATATGGAAATAAGATTGTTAGCTATAAGTATGTAGGAGGTGATGAATACCAAGCATACATTATGAATAACGGAAAATTGTTTGCTTATGTTGGAGTAAATTCAAGAACAGGAAGATACCATGGTTAATAAAGAGGTAATCGAAATTTGTGGTTGAAAGCATAAAAAGAGTTCACATGTCGTCTATGTGAACTCTTTCAATTTAATCATCATTTTCTGAAAATGGTTCGATAGCATTATCTTCCTGTATTTCGACTTTTTTTGTCACCAAACTTCTCCTGCATGTATTTTGCACTAACCTGGAGACTCTTAATTGGATCTTTATCTACCCAATTTTTATGAGTTTCTAATATAACCCCTTCTACTCCGTTTTTTATAGCAATTGCTGAGAGTGTATCCAGATCCATATTTCCATGTCCTAATTCAGTAGCATTTTCTTCTAGTATTGGTGTCATATAAGGACCTGATTTGGTACAACCGCGGTCATTTATGTGCCATAGTTTCATTCGGCTACCAAGTTTTTTCATTAAAGCTGGAACATTAGCACCGCCATCGGTCATCCAGTAACTATCAAACTCGAAATTGACATATGCAGGATCTGTTTCCTCAATTAAAACGTCGTAAGCTGTTTTTTCAGAGGTTACCTTTTGCAGTTCACAATTATGATTATGATACAAAAGACGTATTCCTTCTTTCGAAAGAGCTTTTCCAGCCTGATTCAGATGTTTGGAAAGTTTTTCCACGTCATCTAAACTATTATAATCAAATTTGTACATACCAGTAATAACTACAGTATTTGTCCCAAAATTTTTCGCTTCATCGGCTATCGCTTTTGGATCATTCTCAATGCTCCCCAGATCACTGTGTAAACTTATGACCTTTAGTCCACTTTCTTTAATTAGCTTTGGCCAATCAAGCTTGCCACCATTGCCAATAGGCATTCCTGAGAACTTTGTCATTAGTTTTACAAGCATAGAAGACTTGTGAATCATAAAATCATTTAATTCGATAGATTCATAACCTGCGTTTTTGATATCAAGTAATGTCTGTAAAGCATTATCATAATTACTACACATTGTTCCTATCATAATCTGTTGAACTGCAGTCGTAATATGTTCAGAATTATTCTTATCATTGCTTCTTACAACATCGTTTTGTTTTGCGTTTTGCTCCGTTTTGTGTGATTTCACAATTTTATTAATTCGGACATTTTCTTTGATTTCATAACCAGCAATAAGTATTATCACGAACATAATGCACACAATGATTACTGCTAATATTTTTTTCGTATTTTTTTTCATTTTCACATCTCCTTTTCATTGATTTATTTCATTACTACGTTATAATAATATCAACATCTGTTTATTTTGCAACCGACAGATGTTTTGAAAATGTCGAATACAATGGAGGATCTATGTTAGAAAAAAATAATGTCAACCAGAGGGTTATGTTAACAAAACGCTTGATTCGTGAGGCTTTATTAAAAATGTTAAAGACACGTAATATTAATAAAATATCCATACGGGAATTATGCCAAGTTGCAGGAATTAATCGTACTACATTCTATAATCACTATGGAAGTCAATATGATGTATTAAATGAAATTGCTGAGACGTACATACAAAACACTTCATTTACCGTTATAAATGATATTGCAGCAGGCAAAAATATCGATGAATGTCTGACTCGGGTTCTACAATACATGAAAGACAATCTTGAATTTGCAAAACTTGTATTAGATTTAGATAATTATGACCTAATCACCCACATCACAATCTCACTACCGCAGTTTGATCATATGGTGATTAAACACTTACCAGAAAACCTGGATTTGGAGGAAAAGAAGGCGATTGCTTCATATGTTCAGTATGGAGCAGTAAGACTTATTAAAGAATGGATTCTCTCAGATTGCTTGAAGTCACCGGAAGAAGAAGCAAAATTAATTTTATATATTGCTGGAAGATCAATTGGTAATTGATAATCGCACATATGCTTTTTTATTTATTCGATATGATAAAATGAAATATTTCAATTTAATATTCTAAATTCTAGAATCTACTAATATAGAATTTGTTTAAATAAACTGTTGTCAAAATTTAGATTAGAATAGTATAAAATCTTATAAGAATTTAATAAGAATTTAATAAGATTTTAATTAAGTAAATAATATTAATTGCTAATAACTGACTGAAATCACTGAAGTGTAGGAAGTTAAATTTAAGTTGAATTTAAGTTAAAAATGCTATGAAATCTAATTAAATTTAAAAAGTTTTATTCCACCTCAGTGTGAAAGGGGTGTCTTTAAATCAACAAGTTATAAAATGTAGATAGTGCCATATTAGTAAATGATTTGGTATAGCGTATATTTGATTGAAAATATTAGTTGTTGCTTAATTATATAAGGGAGGCATTAGTGAAGTATGAAGGATAAAGGTGATATTGTTACTAAAGATATAATAACTAGTGATTCCATTCAATTTAAAGGGGCCACGCTAGATTATGATTAAGTCATCACGAATTAATATACTTTTTTATTATATTGACCCATACTTCATAAGCCTTGTCATTAAGATGAATACCATCAACACTGTATCTTGTTGGTAATTGATTATCTTCTATAAGATAAGAATTAATATCAATATAATAAATTTTATATTTGTCAGCTAAATTCTTAATTTCCTGATTCAAAATAAGTATGTCTTTATTGTTAATTTTCATTAATTTACTGTTCATGGGCAACACACTTTGTATGTAGATCTGTGTATTTGGAATTTTATTTTTTAATGTTTTTATAATCATTTCGTAATTATTAATTGTCGTAGATTTTTTTACATTTTTAGTTAAATCATTAGCACCTACCATCAAAAATATTTTCTTAGGATTTAAAATAATAATCTTATCTAACCGGTTTATAACATCGGTTGTTGTATTTCCTCCTATTCCTTTATTAACGGCTTTTATATTAGGAAAACGATGCATCCACTTACCTCTTGAGGTTAAGCTATCTCCTAAGAAAATTATATATTCATTTTTAGGTTTCAAAGCATTAAACATTTTTTCTTGTTGTTTATATTGAGAATTATAGATATGGTCATTACTAACTGGATTTGTTGAATTTATCAATCTAAATTTAACATATGAAATAATTACAACAGATAAACAACAGATAAACAAATATATCACAATTTTAGATTTGTTTTTCATTAATAATCTCCTTAAGCATTTTAGTGTAAATCCATTTATATAATTCTATATTAATGATACCGATTGTAGCTATAATTTCTATTTTATTAAGCATTTGTTTTTATAGAGGGTTGATAAAAATAAAAATTGGTAAATATATATTTAATAAGCCCAATCTATATAAAAAATCTTTATTTAAATAAACACAATTCTATATTGTATGGGCTTGATTGGTTGGAAATAAAAAAGCCCCTGGTTCCCAGAGGTTCTTATTACTCAACTTTTCTAAGGTTTTTAGATATTTCTATAATTCTACTATCATTATATGACATTTTCATAATTATACTATTCACATCTATTTGTAACCTATCAATTTTATCATCAATAATCGTTATATGTTCAGAATTACCTTTATATCCATCCAAAAGAGCATCACTGGTAGGGATAAGTTTTCCGTCTATCCTTACACCTAATTTTTTTACGTCATTCTCAATGGCATCAAGCCTTTTGGTGTTTTCTTTAACCTCAGTTTTTATATCTTTAAACCCTTCTTGCATTTCTGAATACATTTTGGTCATAAATTCAAATATTTTATTTTCATCCATTTTATCACCTCATATCTTTATTATAGCATGCTAAATTGCAATTGAATATCTTTTATTTATTTGTAACCATATTGAAATTGTATTAGATTTTAAGGCAATCTAATGAGTGAAAGTACAGTTACTTTTCTATTCAAATCTTGAACAATTTTTGATTAATATTAAGTCATACATATTTGAATATGAAGGGGATGGATCATTCTACGGGTAAAATGTTAGATAATTAGATGTATCATATGAGTTATAAATAGCAGGAAAAGCATATAACATAATTTTTATTATGTTGTATGCTTTTTAATATTTGTAAACAATAACTTCAAATTTAATACAACGTTGTTATATAAATATATGAAATGTTTTTATGTTAAATATTCTAGATAATAATTATTTGTCTGTAGACTTGCTTTTGGGTTTATTTTTTAAAACATTTAAAATCCATTCATCAAAACTGTTTCCTTTATCACCCTCATATACATCATATGGTTCAGGATAAAGTTGCTTAAATTTCTCTTTAAACTTAGTTATTTCAAAACTTTCGTTTATTTCATTATCTACATTGTAAAGTTTTTTGTTTATGTCTTTAATTAAATGAGCCTTGGGTTTACCGAGTTTCAAACGTTTACCATTCTTAGTTATGCCTAAGGATTGAGTTGCCCGTAGAGCTTCCTCTTTAACTTTAAATACTAAATCGTGCATTGCTAATCTTGTTAATACATCTCGCGATTTTTGACATTTCCAATTTTTCAACTCATTTACTGCTTCAAGTCTTTTTCTCCAATTAGTTTTATCATCTGCCATTCTAACTAATTCATTAATATTATTAGGAGTTTCTTTCTTAATTTCGATTACTGACACCTAATACACCGCCTATTTTATTTATTTTCTATAATATATATTAAAAAGCATAATAAAATATAACTTTTTAACTCAAATAAGTTAAATCTAAATAATCATAATGGCGAACGTTTCCAGACTTTTTTATACAATAACTCCCCTTACGGCCAGGCAAGAGTTTGCTTTACACTCATGAAAAACATGCCTCACGGTGCCGTATATGATGAAAGCCGTGCTACATGGGCATTCATGAAGCGCTTTAGCCGTCCTAAGGGCTCAAAAAAAGTTGTTAATGTCGAGTTTAAATAAGGTGGATTTAAGGTTTTATAATACTAAGACTGATATCTTTAAGATTTTTTTATCAATAAATAGTACAAAAGCAACGCTATAATCACAGTAACCAGACCGCCAGTGCCCCTAGCAAGCCAAACGTTTATCTCTGTCTTTTCCAATATATTGTCTACGAACGAACCAACTCCTACTGATATTATTACAAAAACAATCTTTTTTATCATGCTCTCCCCCCTTTTATATGATAATTAGATTATAGATACTTCTCTTCTTTATAATTTAATTTATTATATAGATTTTTAATCTTATCTATATCATTATTATTAATAATATACCACAAGTTGTCAATTTCAACTCTTCCACCAGAAAAACATATTGAATGTTTTTCTTTACCGTCTGTTTTAATCAATATAACCCAACCTTTATAATCATTTTGTTTTATATGTTCTTTTTTTATTGAATTTATGAGATTTATTACTTTTTTAATATCTTCTTTTTTAGTTATTGTTTTTTCCTTCGGTGGGCTTGGCAATGTTACTATTTTTAAGTTATCAACATCATTTATATTAATTATTCCTTTAGTATTATCTACTGAAACTGATTTAGTGTTTGCACAACCAGAAAATATTAGAATAGATGTTAATAAAATTAATATTAATCTTTTCATAAATAAACTATTCCCCCTCAATTTTTTTACAACGTCACAGTACATTACGAGTACGAAATAAAATAGTTGCTTAATTATCCTGATTTATAAGGAAAATATAGCATCAGGCTTTAAATGCTTACTCTTTGGATGGAAATAATTAATATATAGCCAATAGAATAGCTTAGTGATATTGTATATATTGTTCAATTCTATTTTTGAAAGGAAGGGATATGGAGTTTACCCTATAATAGGTTATTTTATATCTATAACTTGGTTCGCAAAATCCAAAATTAATTAGCTTCTATTTTTTTGTCTTTGATGTTAATATTACTTATATAGAAAGTAGTCATGAAAAAAATCACCTCAGGTGATGATTTAATTATAATACCTTTATAGATGAATGGAGGAAGTATTTTGCAGAATGGTTTGTTGCATTTATATAATATTATTAATGTGGATAATTTTCAAAAAATTCAGGATAATATAGCGGAGGTAACAGAGATTGCTATGGTTACGGTTGATTATAAAGGCAAGAGGGTTACTACACATAGTAAGTGTAGCGAATTTTGTAAATTTATAAGATCACGTTTAGACTTAAGTGAGCTTTGTGAAAAATGTGATTCTAGAGGTGGACTCGAGGCTGCTAGATTACAAGAACCATATATATATATATGTCATGTAGGTATTTTAGATTTTGCAATCCCTATTATAGTAGATGGACAATACTTTGGAGCTGTAATGGCAGGACAAGTTATTGTTAAAGATAAACAAAAGGAAGATTTAGAACAAATAGTTAATAATAAGTGTTTTAAGATGGAATTAGAAAAAGAAACTGAGCTAAAAATTTTATATGACAAGTTACCTATTATGACTTTGGACAGGGTTAAATCCGTTGCTAATATGATTTTGCATATTAGTAATTATATTGTAGAAGAAGCCTTATTAAAAATAAATTCAAATAAACTTAATGATAAAATTCTAACGGTAGATTCCTTTAAGGTTGCAAATCTAGAATTAAAAGATACTAACAAAGAGGAAACAGTGGAAGAAGATACAAAGGAAAATGTTAAACAAAAGAATAATGTTAATTCAAATGTTAGTAAAAATGGAAACGTTGTAATACGTGAGAATAAATGTAATGCTATTTTAAAGCCAGCATTAGACTATATACAAGTGAGTTATAGTTGCGCAATTAGCATTGATGAAATGGCATCCATGTGTAACGTTAGTCCTAGCTATTTTAGTAAGCTTTTTAAAAAGAATATTGGTGATAATTTCTCGAATTATATAAATAAAGTGAGGATTAAAAAAGCTAAAGAATTGCTTGAGGCCTCTGATATTCCAATAATCAATTTGGCTTTGGATTTAGGTTTTGAGGATTGTGGTTATTTTATAAAAGTATTTAAAAGAATTGAGGGGGTAACCCCAGCAGTTTATAGAAATGAATATAATATAGGGAAATAGCACTTAGGTAAAACTAGTGCTATTTTTTTATATTTAAACACAAAGTGCAAGAAATTACTGTGTGAATTTACATTAAGTAAGCAAGGTTTTTCTACAAGAATGCGATTTACTTCAATGAAATTTCAATTAGACAGGCTTATACTTTAGGTAGATAGTTAGTAAGTTAAATTAATAACAAATGGATTGATAATGAGCAAATGCTAATATCGCCTTAAAAATATATTAAGGTAACAATTCAATAAAATATAATGTTTAAGAAAATCAAGGAGGAATAATTAATGAGAATGTATGATTATTTAGCACCAGCGGTTAACTTTATGGGAGCAGGAGCTGTAAAAGTAGTAGGCGAAAGAGCTGAAATTTTAGGTGGAAAGAAAGCGTTAATAGTAACTGATAAATTTCTTAAAAGTCTTCCGGGCGGAGCAGTAGAACAAGTTGAAGCTTCATTAAAGGATAAAGGAATTAGCTTTGTATACTATGATAATGTTGAGCCGAATCCTAAAGATAGAAACGCGATTGAAGGTGCAAAAATATTCAAAGATGAAAAATGTGACATGATAATTACGGTTGGTGGTGGAAGCTCACATGACTGTGGTAAAGGTATCGGGATACTAGCAACCCATCCAGGAGAACTGTTTGACTATGCAGGCATAGAGACTCTTGCAAGTCCTCTTCCGCCAATTATTGCTGTTAATACCACAGCTGGAACAGGTAGTGAAGTTACTCGTCACTGTGTTATAACAAACACTAAAACTAATATTAAATTTGTTATAGTTAGTTGGAGAAACTTACCATCAGTTTCAATTAATGATCCATTAACAATGGTTGGAATGCCTGCAGGACTTACAGCTGCAACCGGCATGGATGCGTTGACTCATGCTATAGAAGCATATGTTTCAAAGGATGCTAATCCTGTTACAGATGCATCAGCTATCCAAGCTATTAAATTGATATCAAACAATTTAAGACAAGCTTATGCACTAGGTGAGAACTTAGTAGCTAGAGAAAATATGTGTTATGCTTCACTTCTTGCTGGTATGGCATTTAATAATGCTAACTTAGGTTATGTACATGCAATGGCTCATCAATTAGGTGGACTTTATGATATGCCTCATGGAGTTGCTAATGCTATATTACTTCCCTTCGTTGAGAAATGGAACGTTATTTCAAATCCACAGAAATTTGCTGATATAGCAGAATTCATGGGTGAAAACATACAAGGACTTTCAGTATTGGATGCAGCGCAGAAATCTATTGATGCTATGTTTAGACTTGCAAAGGATGTTGGAATTCCAGCTAACTTAAGATCACAAGGAGCTAAAGAAGAAGACATCGAATATATGGCTGACTGGGCATTAAAAGATGGTAATGCCTTTAGTAATCCAAGAAAAGGAAATAAAAGAGATATTGCAGAATTATTTAAATCAGCATTTTAATCTTGCAGCTTCGCAGAAGATAATTAATAGAAATTAATAATGTAAGTTAAAACAGTAATAATATGTCCTCGATGCAATTGTTGAGGATATATTATAAATTTCGAATATCTTTGATAGTTATAAATTTAACAAATGTTTAATTTAAGAATATAGAATAAAATATGGATTTTAATGAATAACACACCAATTAATAATATATTTTAAGAGAGGAAGTTTTAATATGTATGTTTTGCAAGATGGATTTAGTAAACCAACAAAGAGGGTAGAGGCATTAAAGGAACAAATACTATCAGCGGTTCCTTGTATTGAAGTGGATAGAGCGTTATTAATAACAGAATCATTTAAAGAAACAGAAGGAAAATCTATAGTAGTGCGTAGGGCTAAAGCACTTGAAAAGATATTAAACGAAATTCCTATTATTATAAGAGAGGAAGAGCTAATAGTTGGAAGTTTGACCAAGGAGGCAAGATCAGCTCAAATTTTTCCTGAATTCTCAAATAAGTGGATTAAAGATGAATTTGAAACCATAGGAAAGAGAAAAGGTGATTCATTCCAAATTACTGAAAAGGCAAAAAAACAACTTACAGAAGTATTTGATTATTGGGAAGGCAAAACTACTAATGAACTTGCTACTTCATATATGTATCCAGAAACTATTGAGGCAATGAATGAAAATGTATTTACAGTTGCAAACTATTATCTTAATGGAGTAGGACATGTATCTGTAGATTATGCCAAGGTTTTGGCTAAAGGATATAAGGGGATCATTGAGGAAGTTAATTGTGCAATTAAGAATGCTGATAAAGAAAATCCACAGTATATTAAGCAAAAACTATTTTGGGAATCTATCATAGGTTCTTGCAAAGCAGTGATAAATTATGCACATAGATATGCAAAGCTTGCCAGAGAAATGGCTTCAAAAGAATCTAATGCTGTTCGCGCTAAAGAATTATTACAAATAGCTAAAAACTGTGAAACAGTACCTGAAAATGGTGCAACTAATTTTTATGAAGCTTGTCAATCGTTTTGGTTTGTGCATGCAGTTATAAACATAGAATCAAATGGACATTCTATATCTCCAACAAGATTTGATCAATATATGTATCCATATTATGAAATAGAATTAAATTCAGGAAAGTTTGACATAGATAAAATTCAAGAACTTATTGATTGTGTATGGGTTAAATTAAATGACATTAACAAAGTTCGTGATGAAGTATCAACAAGAGCATTTGGTGGATACCCAATGTTTCAAAACCTATGTGTAGGTGGACAAACTAGAGAAGGCAAAGATTCTACAAATGATCTATCATATATGTGCATAGATGCTACAGCTCATGTAAGATTAGCAGCACCATCGTTTTCGGTAAGAATATGGAACAAAAGTCCAGATGAATTCTTATTAAGATGTTGTGAGTTAAGCAGATTAGGCCTTGGTATGCCAGCATTTTATAATGATGAAGTTATCATTACAGCATTAGTTAATAATGGGCTAACAATTGAAGATGCTAGAGAATATGGAATTATTGGTTGCGTTGAACCTCAAAAACCAGGAAAAACAGAAGGATGGCATGATTCAGGTTTCTTTAATCTAGCAAGACTATTAGAAGTCACTATAAATAATGGTATGAGTAATGGAAAACAAATAGGACCTAAGACTGGAGAATTTACAAAGTTCAAATCTATTGAAGAAGTTGTTGAAGCTTACTCAAAACAAATGGAATACTTTGTTTATCAATTATCAGTGGCAGACAATTCTATTGATCTTGCTCATGCAGAAAGAGCACCATTACCATTCCTATCTTGTATGGTTGATGATTGTATAACAATTGGAAAATCACTTCAAGAAGGTGGAGCACATTATAACTTTACAGGGCCACAAGGTGTTGGTGTTGCAAATGTAGGAGATTCTTTTGCAGCCATTAAAAAGCTTGTATTTGATACTAAAAAGGTAACTTTAAAAGACTTGAAAGAAGCTCTAGATACTAACTTTGGTGAAGAAGATCCAACTTTAAAGGAAAATTTTGAGGATTTAAGACAAATGTTAATTCATAGAGCACCTAAGTTTGGTAATGATATTGACGAAGTTGATGAACTAGCAAGGCAAGGAGCATATATTTACTGCAAAGAAGTTGCAAAACATAAAAATCCAAGAGGTGGCAATTTCCATGCAGGATTATACCCGGCAGCAATTAACATCCTATTTGGTGATCTTATTGGAGCAACTCCAGACGGTAGAAAAGCACATGAAGCATTAGCTGATGGTGTATCTCCAGTTAGAGGCGCTGATAGTAATGGACCAACTGCTGCTATAAATTCAGTAGCAAAATTAGATCATTTTATTGCATCTAATGGCACTTTGTTAAATCAAAAGTTTCATCCAGGTTCAATTCAGGGAAGTGGTGGGCTTAGAAATTTAGCGTCACTTGTTAGGAGCTTTTTTGATCAAAAAGGTATGCATGTACAATTCAATATAATCGATAAGGAAACTCTTGTTGAAGCACAAAAGGACCCAAGTAAATATAGAGATTTAGTAGTACGTGTTGCCGGTTATAGTGCTCAATTTATAACATTAGATAAAGCAATTCAAGATGATATTATAAAGAGAACTGAACAAACTTTCTAAAAAGGAGGAAAAGCAAATGCTTACAAAAGGAATTAACTATGAGCAAAAAGGCATAATTTTTAATATGCAACGCTTTTCTATACATGATGGACCTGGAATTAGGACAATAGTGTTTTTAAAAGGATGTCCTTTAAAATGTGATTGGTGTAGTAATCCCGAATCACAAGATCCAGTAGTTGAAATTATGTTTAATGAAAAAAATTGTACTGGGTGTAAAAAATGTGAAAGAAATTGCCCAGAAGGTGCAATTAATATGCTAAGGACTGGAAGAATAGATAGAGCGAAATGTACTAGTTGTGGAGTTTGCGCTGAAAATTGTTATCCAGGAGGTCTTGTAAAATCAGGAGAAGAAACTACTGTTGAGAAGGTAATGACTGAACTAAAAAAAGAAACTATCCAGTTCAGACGCTCCGGAGGTGGAGTTACATTATCTGGAGGAGAATTACTTATGCAACCAGAATTTGCAATTGAACTTTTAAAAGCTTGCAAGGCATTGGGATGGCATACTGCAATAGAAACTACAGGCTATGCTAGTGAAGATACAATAGACAAGTTAATTCCTTTGGTTGATTTAGTACTTTTAGATATAAAACACTTAGATGATGAAAAACATAAAAAGTATGTTCATGTAAGTAATGAGGTTATAGTTAAAAATGCTAAAAAAATATCTACCATAGGCACAGAGCTTATTATAAGAGTACCTGTTATTCCAAAATTTAATTGCGATAAAAATAGTATATCTGATATAGCTAAGTTTGCAAAAAGTTTAAATGGAGTACAGCGCTTAGATTTATTACCATACCACAAGCTTGGTGCAAATAAGTATGAGAACTTAGGGCTAGATTATACAATGGGACAGGAAATTAAAACACCAGATGAGGATACTATGAATAATTTCAAAAAAATAGTAGAGGAATATGGATTAGAATGTACTATTGGAGGCTAAAGAAGAATAAAGAAATTTGATTACATTAGTTACTTTTTTCATGTTTTCTACCGAAGAATAACACTTGTTCAACGTCTTAAGCTTAGACTACTTGCAAGTGTTATTCTTCTATAATGTGTTTTATGTTTCCTCAGACTTAAAATGTCCGAGGAAATTTTTTTGCGACTTTTTATCATTGAAATAATCAAACTTATGTTAATATAACAAAAATGTAATGTTAATGAAATATACTTCGGTGGTTGCTGCAAATATTATTGTATATAATAAGTATATCGGATGGGGTTAAAATAAAGAAAAAAAGGGGGAATTATAAATGAAAAATATATTAAGTGTAGAAAAAATTGAAAAGTATTATGGAAATAAAGATAATGTCACAAAGGCCATAGACAGTATCAGTTTTAAGGTAGATGAGGGTGAGTTTGTTGGGATAATGGGACCTTCAGGAAGTGGTAAAACGACATTGCTTAATTGTATATCAACTATTGATAATGTCACTACAGGGAAAATAATAATAAATAATAGTGATATTACTAGGGTGAAATCAAAAGCATTAGATAAGTTTAGACAAAATGAGTTAGGTTTTATATTTCAAGATTTTAACCTACTAGATACTCTTACTTCTTATGAAAATATAGCTTTAGCATTAACAATAAAAGGTGAGAAAAGTTCAGAAATAGATGGGAAAATAAAATCAGTAGCAAAATATTTAGACATTGAACCAGAACTAAATAAATATCCTTATCAAATGTCAGGTGGACAAAAGCAAAGAGTTGCTTCTGCAAGAGCAATAGTAACAGATCCATCCTTAGTACTTGCTGATGAACCAACAGGGGCTCTGGATTCTAAAACAGCTAGATTATTACTTGAAAAATTAGAAAGTCTAAACAAGGATTTAAAGACCACGATACTTATGGTTACCCATGATGCTTTTACAGCAAGCTATGCTCATAGAATCCTTTTTATTAAAGATGGAAAAATCTTTAGTGAGGTAGTAAGAGGTAAGGATACTAGAAAAGAATTCTTCAATAAAATTATAGAAGTTATAACTCTACTTGGAGGTGATGATAATGTATTCCAAAATAGCTGTAGGTAATGTAAAGAAGGGTTTTAAGGACTATGCTATATATTTTTTAACACTAACTTTAGCAGTTTGTATATTTTATAGTTTCAACTCAATTGGGTCACAAAAGGCACTTATACAAATGAAATCTGTATCTAAATTAATGAAAGTTATGTCTTATGTGTCAGTATTTATATCTATAATATTAGGTAGTTTAATATTATATGCAAATAATTTCTTGATAAAAAAACGTAAAAAAGAATTAGGAATATACATGACTTTAGGTATGGGGAAAAGAAAAATATCTTTAATATTAGTAATGGAGACTTTTCTAGTTGGAGTTATATCTTTAATTAGTGGACTTATACTAGGAATTGGAGCATCACAAGGATTAGCCACCTTTGCATTAAAGTTATTTGATGTGCCGATTAATGAATATAAGTTTACAGTTTCAACAGGTTCAATAGGTAAAACTGTATTATACTTTGGAATAATGTTTTTACTTGTTATGATATTTAATGTATTTGTTATATCTAAATACAAAATAATCGAGTTATTAACAGCAGGTAAAAAAAATCAAGATGTTAAATTCAAAAATTCTATTATATATTTAATAGCATTTATTTTATGCGTAATATCACTTGGGTTTGCATATAAATCAATACTAAAAGTAGGTTTCAATGTACTAGACCCTATGGTCTTAATATCAATAGCTTTGGGAATATTAGGTACAGTGTTATTTTTCTTTAGCTTATCTGGACTTATATTATATGTAGTAAAGAAAAATAAAAAGGTTTATTTTAAAGGGTTAAATATATTTGTAGTAAAACAGATAAATAGTAAAGTTAATACAAACTTCATATCAATGTCTTTAATTTGCTTAATGTTATTCTTCACAATAGTAAGTTTATCTATGGGAATAGGCTTTAAAACAGTTATGGATGCAGGAATTAAAAATGCAACGCCCTTTGATGCCAGCATATCAGTAACAAAGGAGGATGGAGACTACAATATAGAAGATGTTCTAAAGAAAATTAATTTGAAAATAAGTAAAAATGAAAAATTCGTAACTCATAATGAATATCTTATAGGTATGAACGCTAGTGAGTTTTTAACAACAGGAGATTTTAAAACAGACAAAGTAATTTTTGTTAAACTATCTGATTATAATAAAATTTTAAAATTTAAGAATGAAAAAGAAGTAAATTTAACTAAGGATGAAGTTTTAATTTTATCAAATACTAATAAGTTTATGAAACCAATAAATGAAAAAATAAAAAAGAATAATAAAATTAACATTAAAGGGAAACAATACCTAATAAAAAGCCCTAAAGCTAAAGAAGAAAATCTTCAAACAGCTTATTTTGTAAGTAGTTTTTTTACAATAGTAATAAATGATGAGTTTTTATCAGGTTACAAAATTAGTAACTCAGTACTTAATGTAAATTATTTAGATAAAAATAGAGAAATATATAATAAAAAATATAATAGACGCGAGGACTATGGTAAAGGTGGTAATATACTCGGTATCTCAAAGGATGGGGTTTATTCAGAAAAAATGGTAACAACAAATGTATTAATATTTACCATAATATATTTAGGTATTGTATTTTTAATAACTAGCATGGCAGTACTCGCTCTTCAACAATTATCAGAAGCTAGTGATAGTATAGAAAGATATAAATCTTTAAGGAGACTTGGTGCAAACGGAAAAATGATAGATAAAACAATTTTTGTTCAAACATTGATATATTTTAGTCTTCCGGTTAGTCTTGCATTAATTCATTCAGTGATTGGGATTAAGGTAACTAGCGATGCAATAAATAGCTTACAAGAAACAAATATTAATTCTTCAGCATTAGTAGCAGCTTTAATATTTATTGTAATTTATGCAGGATACTTCTATACAACATATGTAGGATATAAAAATATTGTTAGGAATAATTCATAAGAGATTTATTTTATAAAATTTAGAATATGTTATGATATTAGGGTACAGGATAAAATAAGCAGGGAAGGTAAGCGTATATATGAAAAAAATTATTATTATTGAAGATGATGAAGTTATAAGAGAAGAATTACAAAATTTTTTAAAAAGATATGGATACGAAGTAAAAGCTCCTATGAATTTTAATAATATAATACAATATGTTGAAAATGAGAATGCAGAACTTATATTGTTAGATATTAATCTTCCAGTGTTTGATGGTTATTATATATGTAGAGAAATACGAAAAACTTCAAGGGTTCCAATTATAATAGTTACAAGTAGAGATAGTGATTTAGATGAATTAATGAGTATGAATTTAGGCGCAGATGATTTTATAACAAAGCCTTATAATATAGAAATATTATTAGCAAGGATAACTAATATTTTAAGAAGAATAGGTGAAAGTTCAAAAACTAATAATATATTAAGTTATAAAGATTTTAATTTAAATCTTTCAAATGCAACTGTTATTTATAAGGATAAATGCTTAGAATTAACGAAAAATGAGGTTAAGATACTCTCTTACTTAATAAACAATAAGGGGAATATAGTAAAACGAGATTCGCTTATGGAATATCTATGGAAATCAGATTATTTTGTAGATGATAGTACCTTAACTGTTAATATTAATAGATTAAGAAAAAAACTTGAAGAGATAGGCATAGAAAATACAATAGAAACAAGAAGAGGGCTCGGGTATATAATGCCATGAGTATAGGTGAATTTATTAAAGAAAAAATGGTGATAATAATATCTAATATGATGCTATTTATCATATTAGCAGCTATAATGATGATTATTATTAAAGTTAATTTCATTATAATTTTATTTATTTTTTGTATTTGGTTTTTGCCATTAATTTCTTATATGGCTTTAGAGTTTATAAAATTTAAAAATTATTATGATGAAATTAATAACCTATTAGAAAATTTAGATAAGAAATATCTACTTCCAGTGGTAATAAAGGAAGCAAACTTTATACAAGCGAAAAAGTTAAATTCTATACTTAAAGAGATAAGCCGCGATATGCACGAAAATGTAAAATATTACAAGGATATACAGGTAGAATATAGAGAATACATAGAGACCTGGGTACACGAAATTAAAACACCAATAGCGTCTACAAAGCTAATAATTGAAAATAATCGAGATGAAGTAACTAATAAAATAGACTTCCAGATGGATAGAATTGAAGGGTTTGTAGAACAGGTGCTTTATTATTCTCGAAGCGATGATGTTAGTAAAGACTATATTATAAAACAAATTAATCTTGATAATGTAGTAAGGTATGTAGTTAAAAGAAATTATAGAGATTTTATTCATAAGAAAATAAAATTAGATATAAAAGATATAAATGAAATTGTATATAGTGATAAGAAATGGATTGAATTTATTATTAATCAGATAATAGGAAACTCTATAAAGTACTTAAGTAGTAAAGAGCCTATGATAAGTATATATTCAATTAAGAAAGCTAACTCAGTAATGTTAACCTTAGAGGATAATGGTGTAGGTATAATAGATAAAGATATAAATAGAGTGTTTGAAAAAGGATTTACTGGTGAAAACGGAAGAAAATTTAGTAAAAGTACAGGAATGGGATTGTATTTATGTGAAAAGCTATGTTCAAAACTGGGTTTAAAAATTACTATTGATTCCGAGGAGAATAAAGGAACTAAAGTTACATTAATATTTCCTTTGTCTAGTATGGTAAATTTTACAGATGACTAAGGGGTCTCTGTGCTAATGTAACAGAAATGTAGAGGAAATATTTTGGATAAAGGATTAGTTGTGTCTACAACAATCATAGCAATTGTAGTTCTTATTTTAACAAATTATAAATTTAAAACAAATGAAGCAATATGTATCGATACATTTGTAGAAGATGCTTTTGAACTTGCAAAAATTCTTTTACGACGTTTCAAACAAAATAAATTGTATTTGATTGGACATTCTTGGGGTAGCGTAATCGGGCTTAAGTTAATAGAAAAACATTATGAACTATTCCATACATATATTGGTTGTGGACAGGTTGTTTATGGCAAGAACTTATGACTGTTAATTTTGAAAATATAAAACAGTTTCAAGTACCCGTAATTTTTATTGAAGGCCGTTATGATTATCAAGTGTCCGCCAAAGTTGCGGAAGAGTACTATAACAATATCACATCTCAGAAACGTATTTACTGGTTTGAAAAATCTTGTCATTTTCCACAATGGTGTGAAGCAAGTAAATTTAATGATATTGTTATTGGTTTGATAAATGGGTCAGACTAAATATCTAAGTGCGTTAAGACGACGAACTTTTATCTATAAAAAGTAGATAGAACATTTGGTGATACCTTATATTGTGTTGATAAGTATAATGGTAAAATGTATACATATTCTTCTACTGGTGGATTAAAAATCATTCAATAATTATTGATGATGATGATGACTTTGATTATATTATAATAGATGAATTTCACCACGCAGCTGCAACTCCAGAGAGATTGGACAATAAAGATGTATTTGCCCTTTGTGATTATAATATTTTATATGAAGTTAGATTAAAAGGAGCAATAGATAAGGGGAGCATATCATTTTTGACTTCCCTTAATTCGCATTTAAAGAAAAAAGCGAATGGTCATTACACTCCACCGTTATATTTTTTCTGTGCCTTAAATATCATAACTAAGCCCCAAACAAAGGATATCCCAAAGCATATCCAACCATACGATGCCTTTGATACGAAATCAATAATAACCCATAGTATCATTCCTATTCCAATGAGAATACACGATTTACCCACTTTTTCTGTATAAGATTTTTTGTCTTTTTCAGCAACTATTGTATAATGATAATCATGTATTAGCGTTATCTGTTCTTTTTTCCAAATACGCCATCCTATAGAAATAAAATATAATCCTACAGGTAATAATATAATCATCATAACTATTAATTCAGACATATAATCATCCCCTTAGTCCAATATAAATAATTTGAAATTCTTAGTTAAATACAGTTATTCATCTATCGTAATTTTAAGTAGATGAAAAATATTTTACTATTGTGTTTGTATTTAATTATACAACATAGCAATGTAATTATTCGAATATTTAACAAAATTAAATATAAATAGCTTCCCTAATTTTAAAATCCTTTAATTTTGTATCAGAATGAGATGTGTGTGACTGAACTAATAAAGGAATCTACAAATTTCAGAAGATTTGTTACTGGTAATATTGCGGGTATAGGACTTATGGGTTTATATTTCACTAATATATTAAAGAAAGATCTGAAAAATTAGATAAATAAATATAATGACGAAATCCTCCATAGATATTGATATGTAGGATTTATGTTATAATAAAGGAGATTATATGAATAAATGTCTAGTGATTTCTCAATATAGAGAGGACGGTTGATTTTATGAAAGAAAGAAATAAGTACTTGAAATATGCAGCTATCTTATTAATGGGTATTGCAATATTAGTGCCAGCATTTAATGTATCATTTATACAACAAGGAAATTATATAGATAAAGCATTCTTTTTTACGGCTTTATTAGGATATATTATTTTAATAATTGCAATAGTTTCAGGATGCATAAAAAAACGCTTGAAAAAATAAAATATAGGTAATTAATTTTACTGAAATTAGAATTAAGGGGAGCATATCAACAAGGGTTCCTTTAAAAATTTCAACTTATCATAACCGACGTAACGATGGTATAAGGCTCATTTCAAAACCTAAATTAATTATATCGTACCAAACCACCTATGTTTAATAGTTGATTTTGGTAGTGATATCCATTCCACATCTAAAGAAGTGGGCTTTCCTCATAAAATTGTAAATAATAATACTCATAAGACCAAGTATTAAAACTGGATTTTTTAGTGGTAGAAATAATGATAGTGATAAATATAATAGTAGAAAAGCCTTAGGTTTCTGTACCAGTAGGGATCACTTTGTATACAAGAGTAAATTTTTTATGAAAATTAAGTAAATTATAGGGAATATATGCTATAATGATATATATTTTAGTAAAAAAGTCTAATATTAGTAAGATGTGGCTTTTGAATGATGTTGGTAAATTTAATTCTAAAGCTGAAACTTAACTATGCGAATATAAAGAAAGGGAATGATTATTGGTGGCTGGTAAAATAAGAGAAATGATAAATCAGATTATTCAAGAACGTTCTAAAGGCAATCCTGCTATTAGAGAAATGACTATATCTAAATTAATTCTGAAAGGACTTAATCCTAACAAATTTGATAGTCACTCAGCTGATGATCCGGAAATTGTCCGAAAACTTCTTAAAATCGCTAAACAATTGAATGTAAGAAAGATGGAAGATAACGATATGAATATAAAATCCGTGTTTTCAACAAAATCTTTAGAAAAAGAGATTGTATTGGATATTAAAAGTCAGTTAAATCATTGTAATGCAAAGATATTAATATTCTTCGCTTCTTCTAATTTTGACCAAGACAAGTTAAGTAATCTGCTGCAAGAAGCTTTTGTGGATTGCATAGTAGTTGGATGTTCTACTGCTGGTGAAATAGTAAGTGGTGAGTTGTTGAAAAATTCTGTTGTAGCAATGGCTATTAATTCAAATATTATTTCTGATGCAAAAGTGGAAGTAATTGAACATATGAAAGAAAATCTAAGCTTAGAAGCGGCATTTACTTCCTTTGAGAAATACTTTAATGAGAGTTTATATACAATGGATGCAACAAAATTTGTTGGTATTGTTTTAATTGATGGTGTAAGTAGGAAAGAAGAAAAAATCATGGATTTAATCGGTAATAGAACTAACGTTTTTTTTGTTGGTGGGTCTGCAGGGGATGATTTTAAATATTTTGAAACGCATGTTTGTGCAAATGGAAAGGCATATGCTGATTCAGCAGTTCTTATAATGTTGAAAATAAACGACAATGCTGAATTCAGTATTATTAAAACACAAAGTTTCAAAGCTTTGGATCATACATTTACTGCAAATAATGTTAATGAAGAAACTAGAGAAGTCATCGAATTTAATAATAAGCCTGCTATCTTGGAATATGCAGAGGCAGTAGGGGCAGCTTCAATTGAAGATGCTACAAAATACTTTAAGACCAATCCAGTTGGTTTATTAGTTGGAGATAATGATATGTTCATAAGAAGTCCCCAACAAATAAAGGGAACCAGTATGTTATTTTATTGCAATATACTTAAAGGTATGGAAGTCAGATTGATGCAGTGTACAAATATAGTTGAAGATACAAGGAACGCTGTTGAAAATAAAATAAAAGAATTTGGAAGAATAGATGGTCTCATAAATTTTAATTGTGTAGAGCGGACACTTGAATTGGAGAGAAACGATCTTGAAAAACAGTATGGTGAAATATTTAGTGATATTCCGACCATAGGTTTCTCCACTTATGGTGAAGAATTTATTGGACATATAAATCAGACAGCTACTATGCTTGTTTTCAAATTAAAAGCAAATATATAACTTGATTTCTATTAAAATATTTTGAAATGGAGCCATAAATAATGGATAATTTAAGTGAAAATGAATGTGAATATAAAAAAGCTCTTAATGAAATGAAGAAATCTAATGAAGAATTGATAAAAGTGAATAGTGATTTGGAAAACAAGGTTCTAGAGCAAGCGCAACAGCTAGAAGAGATTACTGCTGACCTTAAGGAATTCAATGTTATGCTAGAAGAGGAAATTACTGAGCGCACAAAAACTGAAGAAGCCGTAAAGGAAAGAGAAAGACAATTTCGGTATACTATAGAGGAAGCTCCATTACCTATAATGTTATATAATGAGGATGGAGAAATAAAAAAAATAAATAGAACATGGACTGATATTACAGGATATACAATTAAAGATACTCCAACAATAGCTGAATTTGCAAGAATATCAGATGTATTTATAGAGGGGTTAGAGGGTACTACTGTAAGCAGACTGTCTAATATGGGAAAAAAACAAAATGATGGCGAATACTCTATAAGAACAAGGAATGGAAGTATTCTAATTTGGGATTTTTATTCAGCAAATACTAGGCAATTGCAGGATGGGCGCAAATTGTTAATGATAGTAGCTATAGATATAACTGAAAGAAAACATATGGAAGAATTACAAAAAAATATTGATGATGAAAGAGAAAGGCTATATGAGATTAAGGAGTATGATAGAATTAAAACAGAATTTTTTTCGAATATTTCTCATGAGTTAAGGACTCCGATTAATGTTATTTTTTCGGCACTACAGGTACATGAACTTAAACTAAAAGACTATGTATGCCCAAATGCATCCACAGATATATACAAATACACAAAGATAATGAAACAAAATTGCTTTCGTATTTTAAGACTAATTAATAATTTAATTGATATAACAAAAATAGATTCAGGCTATTTAGATATAAATAAAATTAATACTAACATAATCAGTCTCGTAGAAGATGTAAGTGTTTCTGTAGTTGATTATATAGGAAATAAAGGATTATCATTAACATTTGATACAGAGATAGAGGAAAAAAATATTGCATGTGATCCAGAAAAAATTGAGAGAATTATTTTAAATCTATTATCAAATGCAGTAAAATTTACTCCTTATGGTGGCAATGTTATGGTTAATATAGAGGACGGTATTCAAAATATTTGCATAAGGGTAAAAGATACCGGAAGAGGTATTCCAGCAGAGAAACTAAATTCCATATTTGATCGTTTTGTGCAAGTTGACAAATCTCTTTCAAGAGATCATGAGGGAAGTGGAATAGGGCTTTCGCTTGTGAAATGCCTAGTAGAACTACATGGTGGAACAATATCGGTGAAAAGTAAGGAGGGATATGGTACTGAATTTATTATATATATTCCATGTAAATTAGTAGGTGATGAGGGTCCAGAGGATATTTCATATTGTGGCATTAAAAGTGATAGTTGTGTTGAAAAAACTAGTATAGAATTCTCAGATATATATAACTGAGAACGGAGATGGATATAGAAAAGCTAACCTGTAAAAACTTTTACAGGTTAGCTTTTTATAAAGAAATTAAAATATCTAAAAAACTTTTGTTCTCTTTAGAAATCATCGTTTGAAGCTATGGCAAACGTTTACAACACTTAGATATTATTAAACAATAAATCACGCAGCGCTGATCTTGTTAATATACTTGTTGACTGATCATAACTTGATTTTTTAAGTTTGGGAGTTTCTTTAAGTATTTTTCTCCATCTAGTTTTAGTTCGTGATATTTTTACCAGGTTTTTAATATTAATGTGAATACATTTATTAATTTTAGAATATATCAATGTCTAAATCACCTCACTTTTCTTTAATATCAATCTAATTATCTTCGATTCATATTTCAATGAATTTATTTTTGTTTTATTGTAAGTAAATTTTACCACAAAATGTTGCAATTTAGTATTTTTTTATATTAACTTTATGTTAATAGTATTTTTTAAAAGCAGTATGAAAGCAATATATTCCTAGAGGATCAGAGTACATACTAATAATTTGTTATGTAACACTTACAGGTGCACCTCCTTACAGCGGAGATAACAGAATGGCTACTTTTATTGGTAAATAATAAATGATTAATTAATATAATGATTAAGGAGAATAATATGCAAAAAATAGTTCCACATTTATGGTACGACAAAGAAGCTAAAGAAGCGGCCATATTCTATATCAGTTTATTTGATAACTCTAAGATTCTAAACGTGACGATTATGGAAGGTACACCTTCAGGAGATGCGGAAAGTATAAATTTTGAATTAGCTGGGCAACAATTTGCGGTATAATAGTAATATATTGATTTATAGTTATATATTTTTGGTTTTATGATAGGAGGAAAATTATGATAAATAATGAAGTGCTCGACTGTATCCGTTCGCGGAGAAGTACACGTAAATTCAAGGAGCAACAGATTAAAGAAGAAGAGCTAAAAGCCCTATTGGAGGCCGCTACATGGGCGCCAAGTGGAGGCAATAATCAAAGCTGGCTGTTTACTGCAATCCAGAACAAAGAAACTCTTTTACGGATCAACGAATTGCTAAGGCAAGGATTTAAACGTTGGGTTCCTGATGACGATTATCCAGGTAAGCTGGGTGTCAAAGCTGTAGCAGAAAAAAAAGATTGCCATTTTTTCTATCATGCACCTACACTTATTATTGCTTCTAATAAGCCTAATTATGAAAATGCTATGGCAGACTGTTCACTTGCATTAGAAAACCTTTTTTTAGCGGCGAATTCTATAGGATTGGGGACTTGCTATATTAATCAGTTACACTGGCTACGAAATGATGCCGAATTTCGTGAATTTCTTTTTGAATTAGGGATTCCCAAAGAGCATACTATCTGCTCTTCAGCTGTGGTTGGATATATTGATAAACCATCAATTGCACTCTCACGAAAGGAAGGTACTATTAATATTATAAAATAGAAGTCTTAGGTCATGAGAAGGTTAAATGCTTCTGCATTTTAAATAAGAAAGACTTGAGAGAAACAACTATGGATTTCTTCATAGCTGTCTCTCTTGTTTCCTATCAAATAAAGCATCATATTCTAGACTTTGGAAGATTTGTGAACTACCACCACTTATAGAAGTGGATGGCTTCTTGGTCAATACTACTACTGTAGCAAGTTCGTCTCTTCCGGAGCCGTGTGCATCTCTTGCAGAGACGTATCCAAGCTATCAAGGTCATTCCAACCTCTCTAACAATATATCTTTTATTATATTGCTAGTTTTAGTAAATTTTTGCTCGCATTTATATCTCTATCCATTATCATCCCACATACTGAACATATATAAGTTCTGCAAGATAAGTCTTTAGTTTGACTTGATTGATTACCACAAGCAGAACATAATTGACTACTTGCATAGGTTGATGGTGCTACTATTATTTCTCTACTATACCATTTTGCCTTATATTCTAACATTCTTCTAAACTCTGACCAGCTAACATCAGCTATTGATTTTGCTAATTTATGATTTTTTAGCATATTGCTAACTTTTAAGTCCTCAATCACTATAACTTGGTTTTCGTTAATTAATTGAGTGCTTACTTTATGCAGCATATCTTTCCTTTGGTTAGATATTTTCTCATGTAATTTTGCTACTTTTATTTTAGCTTTTTTTCTATTATTGCTACCCTTTTGTTTTCTTGATAAATCCTTTTGAAGTTTAGCTAACCTTTTAGCTGATTTCTTTAGGTATTTAGGATTATGAAAAAACTCACCATTACTTGTTATTGCAAACTCTTTAATTCCCAGATCTACACCTATTTTACTACCTGTTTTAGGCAATTGAATATTTTCAGCGTCAACTAAAATAGATATGTAATATTTTCCACTTGGAACTTGTGATATAGTGCAAGATTTAATTAACCCATTGAATTCTCTATGATGCTTTATTTTTATCATAGACTTTAATTTAGGTACTTTGATATGCTTATTTTCTATATACACAGTACCATTTTGATTATTAGTTGTATAACTATTGGTATTAGTTTTCTTCTTGAACTTAGGAAAACCAATTGATTTATATCTAAAAAAATTATTATACGCTTTACCTAAATTCATTTGAGCATTAGCTAAAGCAAGACTATCGACTTCTTTTAGCCACTCAAATTCAGTTTTGTATTGTGCGGGCGAGGGATATTTAATCGCCTTAATATCTAGGTCTTTGTTTTCCTCATATGATTTAATTCTTTCAGCTAGCATTCGGTTATATACAAACCTAGTGCATCCAAAAGTCTTAGCTAAATATATTCTTTGCTCAACATTTGGATATAACCTAAATTTATAAGCCTTTAACATTTTCTCACCTCATTTCAATCCTTGGTTTTCTATATATTTTCTAACTATATCTATAGGGGCACCACCAGTTGTTATAAGGCAGTAACTTTTACTCCAAAAATACTCTTTCCATAATTTGGTTTTGATTGATAGAAACTCTTTTTTTATAACCAATACTAAATGATAGTTTAGCAAGAATACCGAATGATTATTAGTATCTAATTCCAATATACCAAGTACCTTATAAGTTTACTACTGACCACATATTACTATTAATAGTTTGCCAAAGATTTATTATTTTATGTATCTAACCTAAAATAATAAAGGCTGTCCATCCCCCACCTGTAGAGGATGGGAGAATTCCGCCTATTATGGTTAAAACTCATGGTTACCCTCCTAAGTATATCAAATTTTTATCTGAAATAATATATATTATAATAATATTATTACCAAAATACGAACATATATTCGTATAATGAAAAATCCTATTAATATAGAATTTGCTTAAATAAACTGTTGTTAAAATTTAGATTAGAATAGTATAAAATCTTATAAGAACCTAATAAGATTTTAATTAAGTAAATAGTATTAATTGCTAATAACTGACTGAAATCACTGAAGTGTAGGAAGTTAAATTTAAGTTAAAAATGCTATGAAATCTAATTAAATTTAAAAGATTTCATTCCATCTTAGTGAGAAAGGGGTGGCTTTAAATCAACAAGTTACTATGATAAAATGTAGATAGTGCCATATTAGTAAATGATTTGGTATAGTGTATATTTGATTGAAAATATTAGTTGTTGCTTAGTTATATAAGGGAGGCATTAGTGAAGTATGAAGGATAAAGTTGATATTGTTACTAAAGATATAATAACTAGTGATTCCATCCAATTTAAAGGGGCCATGCTAGATTATGATTCAAACTGTTCTACAGGGGACAAGGATTATTTATTACCTAAATTAGCGGCCTCATTAAAAAGAGCAAAGACTATAGATATGGCGGTAGGATTTTTAATGGAATCAGGGGTGAAATTACTTATAAATGATTTAAAACAGGTGGCGCAAAGTGGTGTACGGATAAGAATATTAACAGGAAATTATCTTAATATCACTCAACCTCAAGCTTTATATTTAGTAAAGGAAGCACTAGGGGATAAGGTAGATTTAAGGTTTTATAATATTAAGAATAAATCCTTTCACCCTAAGTCATACATATTTGAATATGAAGGGGATGGAGATGTTTTTATAGGATCTTCTAATATGTCCAATTCTGCATTAACTAGTGGTATTGAATGGAACTATAGAATAAATAAAAATAAGAACCTAGATGATTTTACACACTTTAAGAATGTTTTTGAAGATTTATTTTTAAATCATTCAATAATTATTGACGATGATGAGCTTAGGCGTTATTCATCAGTATGGAAAAGGCCTAAAATCTTTAATACTTTTGAAAAGGTAGAAGATAACAAAGATGAATATGGTTTAGTAATTCCACTGTATGAACCTAGGGGCGCACAAATTGAAGCAAGATATTAACACTAAGGAAATGTAGAGAAGAAGTCTTACATAAAGGATTAGTTGTGGCAGCAACGGGCATAGGTAAAACTTATCTAGCTGCTTTTGATTCGCTGGATTTTAATAGGATTCTATTTGTAGCTCATAGAGAAGAAATATTAAATCAAGCAGAGATATCTTTTAAAAATGGTAAGTATGATGAGTTTGAGCTGGAAAAAGCCTTAATGCTTAATAAACGGTCAAATTTAATCCTAAAACATTATGAAAAGTATAATAATAAAAGAGCTTTAGGTTTCTGCAGCAATCGACGCCACGCCATATACATGAGTAAATATTTTAATGAAAAAGGTATTAAAGCCTGCGCTGTAATTAGTGGTGAGCAAAATGAGTTTTCTATGGATAGACATGGAGCGGTAGATAAACTTAAAACAGGAGAATTAAATATTATATTCTCTGTAGATATGATTAAAAGACTTAGACAGAAAGCATAAAAAAATTCGGTTGTAATTTTATATTGGAATATAGGTAAAATTAATAAAACAGAAATATTGCAAAGTGCAAAAGCTGAGTATGGTAAATCAGTAATTAGCAATTTAAGCAAGGAGTTAACTAAAGATTATGGCAAAGGATATAGTCAAAGAAATTTATTTGATGTGGTAAGATTTTCTTGAGATTTTTTTAATCAATAAACTTTGCAGACATTGTCTGCAAAATTATCATGTTGAAAGTAACACAATTATGTTATTTTTGGAATATTAATATAACCTAAATAAAGTAATCCCATATCCCAGAGGTTTCTTATTATTCAACTTTTCTAAGGTTTTTAGATATTTCTATAATTCTACTATCATTATATGACACTTTCATACTTATACTATTCACATCTATTTGTAACCTGTCAATTTTATCATCAATAATCGTTATATGTTCAGAATTACCTTTATATCCATCCAAGAGAGCAACACTTGTAGGAATAAGTTTTCCATCTATCTTCACACCTATTTTTTTAACCTCATTTTCAAGGCTACCAAGTCTAGTTTCAAGCTTATCAAATCGTTCAGTGTGAATTTTATCATTATTTTTTATGTCTTTAAAACTTTCTTGCATTTCTGAATACATTTTGGTCATAAATTCAAACATTTTATCATCGCTCATATTAGCACCTCATTTTTATATTATATCATTCTAAATTGTAATTGAATATCTTTTATTTATTTGTAAATCATATTCAGTTTTGACGATGCTGAACTTTGGCGTTATTCATCATAGTTGTTTCACTTGTTTTAAAATAAATTAAAGGTTTTAACAAAGGATAAAAAAGCATCATTTGTAGAAAATAAATCTTTATAACTTTTGTCATGAATATTATTTAAATCTTTTTTAAAACTCATGTTCACCCTCCTAAGTATATCAAATTTTTATCTGAAATAATATATATTATAATAATATTATTACCAAAATACGAACATATATTCGTACAATGAAAAATCCTATTAATATAAAATTTGTTTAAATAAACTGTTGTTAAAATTTAGATTAAAATAGTGTAAAATCTTATAAGATTTTAATTAAGTAAATAATATTAATAGCTAATAACTGACTGAAATCACTGAGGTATATGGAGTTAAATTTAAGTTAAAAATGCAAAGAAATCTAATTAAATTTAAAAGATCTCATTTCATCTTAGTGAGAAAGGGGTGACTTTAAATCAACAAGTTACTATGATAAAATGTAGATAGTGCCATATTAGTAAATGATTTGGTATAGCGTATATTTGATTGGAAATATTAGTTGTTGCTTAGTTATATAAGGGAGGCATTAGTGAAGTATGAAGGATAAAGTTGATATTGTTGCTAAAGATATAATAACTAGTGATTCCATCCAATCTAATAGTTTTTAGCATAATGGATATCAAAGCTTTTACCTGAAGATTTAATGAGCTCAGGGATTTTGTCGCTGACCTGTTTGTTGTAGATTTTAATGGGGGACCTCAAGGAAATAAATACTAAGGATACATATATTACTTGTATCTTTTTTTATCTTAATATCATTAGTTTTATTGTAAGGAATATTGGATATAGAAAAGCTAACCTGTAAAAACTTTTACAGGTTAGCTTTTTATAAAGAAATTATTTTAAAGCGTTTTTTCTAAATAACGCTGTATTCCCTCTTAACTTTAGCTATTTTACGTCTATTGTTGTTTTTCCTATGCCATATACACTTTCCCAATCATTTACGAATTGATTAACACTCCAATCAGTAAGAGGATGTGCAAGCATTGCATCTAATATCTCTGGATTTACAGTTACAGAGTGCCCACCCACAAGAGCCACATTATGTACTTGTTGAACGTTTTTAAAAGAAGCAGCTAAAACTTTAGCATCTATATCATATTGATC